>CAYRJN010000014.1:0-33244 GCA_964424545.1 uncultured Calditrichaceae bacterium | reverse complement strand
ATCTGTGTAATAAATAATATCGACATATCAACAAACTTATCCACACAAAAATATATGGTATAAAACAATAAAAAACAATATGTTATCCGTATAATAAAAAATTAAAATCCACAATTTGTAAAAAAATGATAAAATAAAGTCATAATTATTGTAAATTTGCATTTTTTATCTATTTAATAGTAAATTAACCGCTCTTAAAAATATAAAAAATGTTTAAGCCATATATGGAGGATAAATGAAAAGAACATTTCAACCGAGCAATAGAAAGAGAAAAAATAAACACGGTTTTAGAGAAAGAATGAGTTCCGCTAACGGACGAAAAGTACTTGCCCGCAGAAGGGCCAAAGGAAGAAAAAGATTAACAGTTAGCGATGAATATATCAAGTCTGCATAAAATTAAAACTCTAAAAAAGAGAAATGAAATAAAAGCAGTACTTGATAAAGGAAAAAAAATTAAAACTAAATACGGATTGATTTTTCTTTATAAAAATGTTGACAGTAAAGAAAAAAAGGCGGCGATTCTTTTAAAAAAGAGCGTTGGTTCCGCTGTAAGAAGGAATTATATAAAACGAATTCTCCGTGCTATAATAAGAAGTAACAACGATCTGTTTTTTAATAATTGTAATAGAGTGGTAATAATATACAATTATAAAGGAAAAGATGCGTTAGCGTTGATAGAGGAAGAATACGTGAAAAAGATTACTCAAAAAAACGATCGGTTTTAAAGGAATAGAGTTTTTACTTTATACGGGTAAAATGAAAAAAATATTGCTATTGATAATAAAAGGTTATCAAAAATTAATATCCCCGATGTTTCCACCGTCATGTCGTTTTTATCCCACATGTTCGGAATACTCTTACGAATCGATAAAAAAACATGGCGCCATAAAAGGGTCATTGTATTCTATTATTCGTGTAAGTAAATGTCACCCTTTCCATCCAGGCGGTTACGACCCTGTTAAATAAAAAAGGAAAATGTTTTTAAATGGATAAGAAATCTGTTCTGGCTTTAATATTAATTGCCGTAATAATTTTGTTGCTTCCGTATTATCAAAAGATGATCATGGGCGATCAGGAAATAATAAGCGAGCCGATACCAAAAACGGTAGAAGAAACAAACAAAAAACCGCTTGTTGAAAAGATTCCGGAAACTAAGAAAGTGGAAAAAAAGGCGTCTGCTGTTGCGTCTTCTTTAAGCGATACAACAGAGCAAACGTCTATTGATGTCAGACAAACCGCCGTACAAGATAGCGTTGAAAGAGTTATAGAGATAGAAAACAGTTTAATGAAAGCTGTTATAAGTAATAAAGGCGGCGGGAGTCTAAAATCATTTATATTAAAAAAGTATAAATATCATGATTCTTTATTGGTAAATTTAGTTGATAAAAAATTAAATAATGATCTCAATTTAAAATTCAGGGATATATCCGGAAATTTTGTTAACACGTCCGATTTTTTATTTACTTGTGCTACGAAGAACACAAAAAAAATAATTAGAGAAAATGAAACATTTGTTGTTGAATACAGCTTAAAGGTGGAAAATTCAGAGATAAAAAAGACTTTTACTTTTTATCCTGACGCTTATCATTTTGACGTTAAAGTTTATTTTTCCGATCCTGAAAAATTATTGTTAAATAAAGAATATAGTTTCGGATGGAAAAACGGTTTACCGTCAACGGAGGTAAACGAACGGGAAGATTTCTCATATAGCCGCGCTTATGCATACATGGCGGATGCGTTAGAAAATTTTGAAGTAACAGACGAAGGTGAAAGCGAGAGCACTCAAATATCCGGTACAGCCGATTGGATTGCCGTAAGATTAAAATACTTTTTAGTTGCCATTGCCAATGAGAATAAAAAAGATATAGAGAGCGTTTATTTTAAGGGACTTGGTGTTAAGAAAGGGGAATATATTCAACGGATATATGACGCCGAATTTAATGCCGATTATAAGAATAAAGCTGAAACCTACCACGTATATTTAGGTCCACTTGATTATGATATTCTTAAAGGATATAAAAATAATCTTGAAGAATTGGTAATGAATAACGGATGGTATGAAAGAACATTCCGTATTTTCAGTTTGCTGGTACTTAAAATTTTGCAATTTTTGCATCAATTCATACCAAACTATGGCGTTGTAATTATTATATTTTCCATATTAATCAAACTCGTTTTAACGCCATTTACGAAAAAAAGTTATCAGTCGATGCACGAAATGAAAATCATTCAACCGATGGTAACTGAAATAAAGGAAAAATATAAAGGCGATGCGCAGAGAATTAACAAAGAAACAATGAAGTTGTATAAGGAATATGGTGTTAATCCCATGGGTGGCTGCCTACCGATGCTTTTGCAAATGCCTTTATTGATGTCTTTGTATATTGTATTTCGTTCGACCATTCAGTTACGCGGAGCAATGTTCATTCCGGGTTGGATTCCTGATTTATCGCTGCCTGATACCGTTTTTATATTACCGTTTCATATACCGATGTATGGCAATCAATTTAATATTTTACCAATATTGATGGCCGTAACCATGATATTTCAATCGGGTATGACTATGACCGATCCCAAACAAAAATCAATGAAATACTTTATGCCGGTATTTATGCTGTTGATTTTCAACCGTCTCTCTTCGGGCTTGAATTTATATTATACGCTTTTTAATGTATTAACTATGGTACAGCAAAAATTCATAAAAACCGAGCCGCATCCAGTTAAAAAAAGTAAACAAACGCCGGTAAAGAAAACGCAGAACTATAAAAAAAGAAAAAGATAAAATATTTTTAAACGCCCTGACGGGCTTTAACAAATTTAATTTTATAAGCCCGTAAAGGGCTTATTTTGTTTATAATTCAATATAAAAAAATGATAAAAATAGAGAATAATAAAGATACAATAATAGCCCCTATTACATCGTCTATGGGGGGCAGCGTATCCTTAATTAGAATAAGCGGCGGTAAAGCTTTAACGATAACCGCTGAATATTTTTCGAATAAAAACGTAGTAAACAGTGCAGGACATGAAATATTTAGCGGATACCTATCGGATAAAAACGGAGACATTCTTGATCAAGTTGTTGTATATTACTATAAAAGCCCTAAATCTTATACCGGCGAAGATGTTATAGAAATAAGTTTTCATGCTAACCCGTTAATTATTAACGAAGCTATAGAAATGTTTATAAAAAAAGGCTGCCGTTTTGCCAAACCTGGAGAATTTACGCAGCGCGCTTTTATTAACGGAAAAATGGATTTGGTGCAAGCGGAAGCTGTAGCCGACATGATCAACGCCAAATCAAAAAACGCTTTGAAAAGATCCATAAAAAACCTTGACGGTGAATTATCTCGCTTAATATCATCTATTAAAAAAGATATAATCAATACGGCTTCATTATTGGAACTTGATTTGGATTTCACCGATGAAGACCTGCAAATCATTCGGAAAGAGGATATAATAGCCAAAATAAAACCGGCGCTCGAAAAAATTGAAACTCTTTTGGAAACCTATCAACAAAATAAAATAATAAATAAAGGAATAGAGGTATTAATAACGGGTAAACCCAATGTAGGGAAATCAAGCCTAATGAATGCCTTGTTAAAAAGAGATCGGGTAATAGTTTCCGATATCCCTGGAACGACAAGAGATATAATACATGAAGATGTAATACAAAACGGCCGAATTGTACGATATATTGATACGGCCGGAATACACTATACTGATAATAAAATCGAAATAGAAGGTGTAGAACGCGCAAAAAAACTAATAAAAGAAGTCGACATTATTTTACTTGTATTAGACTTATCCGCCCCATTTAGCGAAGAAGATAAACAGCTGATATCTCGTTTGTGTAAAAATAAATCAAAAGAGATTATATTAATAGGGAACAAAACGGATAAAAAAATAATTAAACAAAATTTAAAACACCTTGATAAAAAAAAGGATAAATTAATAGAAGTCTCTGCCGTAAAAAACATTGGTATAGCGGAAACAAAAAGGAGAATAAACCGGCAAATAGACTTATTGGACAAACAAAACGAAGAGGAAATATCTCTAACAAACTACAGACACTACGAGGCCTTAAAAAAAGCGCAAGAATACTTAAAAAACATCATAAAAGGAGTTAAAGAAAATATAGGATACGAATTTCTATCGTTAGATTTAAGACAAGCTATAAACTCCATGGCTGAAATACTCGGAGAAATTACCACAGAAGACGTACTCAATAATATATTCAGTCAATATTGTATAGGAAAATAATGTTTCACGTGAAACATAAAAACACACTTAAAGAGAAGTATTTGTAATAATGGAAAAATACGATATTGCCGTTATAGGCGGTGGCCATGCCGGCATAGAAGCCGCATCCGTATGCGCGCGTATGGGCAAAAAGACTATACTTGTTACGCTGGACCGGCATAAAATTGGTTTAATGTCCTGTAATCCGGCTATCGGCGGCTTGGCAAAAGGTCAGCTTGTAAAAGAAATAGACGCTCTTGGCGGAATTATGGGATTAATAACAGACGAAACCGCTATTCATTTTAAAATGCTTAATACATCCAAGGGGCCTGCCGTACAATCACCGAGGGCTCAGGCGGATAGAAAACGCTATGCGTTTACAGCCTCTCGATACATGGAAGAGACGGAAAATATTATGGTAATAGAAGATATGGCCGTCGGCATATCCGTGAAAAACGGAAAAATTATTTCCGTATCATTAAAAAAGCAGGGGCAAATATCGGTTCGCGCCGCTATTGTAACCGCAGGAACATTCTTAAACGGTGTTATTTATATTGGCGACAAAAAAATGCCTGCAGGAAGAGCGGGAGATTTACCGGCGAGCGGTTTGACCGAATCTTTGGAAAGCCTGGGAATAAAATCGGGACGACTTAAAACGGGTACGCCTCCGAGAGTTCATCGCGATACAATAAATTATTCAAAAATGGAGACGCAGCATCCCGATGACAACCCGCAGCCATTTTCTTATTCAACAGAAAAAATAAACCGTAAACAGGTGGATTGTTATATCACCTATACCAACACAATCACACACGAGTTTTTAAGAGAAGGGTTTGACCGCTCTCCACTGTTTCTCGGTACCATTAAAGGCGTAGGACCGCGTTATTGTCCGTCAATAGAAGATAAAATAAACCGTTTCTCCGACAAAGAACGACACCAGCTTTTTATTGAACCGGAAGGATATAATAATGTGGAAATGTATTTGAACGGCTTTTCAACCAGCCTACCGGAAGAGACGCAAATAAAATCATTGCGCTCAATTCCCGGACTGGAACAAGCTAAAATTATAAGACTCGGTTATGCGGTTGAATATGATTTTTTTCATCCTAACCAATTAAAACGAACACTGGAAACGAAAGAAATCGAGAATTTATATCTTGCCGGACAGATTAACGGAACATCCGGTTATGAAGAAGCAGCGGCTCAAGGCTTAATGGCCGGTATTAACGCCGTATTAAAATTAGATAACAAAGACCGCTTTACGTTAAGTCGATCAGAAGCCTATATCGGCGTATTAATAGACGACCTTATAAATAAAATACATGAAGAACCCTATCGAATGTTTACTTCGCGTGCTGAATTCCGTCTATTGTTACGCCAGGATAACGCTGATCTTAGGTTGATGGAATACGGCCGTCAATTCGGCTTAATAAATGAAAAAGTTTATGAACGCTTTCTAAGGCGAAAAGAAGAGATTAAAGATATTAAAGAACAAGAATTAAATAAAAATATTTACCCAAAATCATTTAACGCGCTGTATGGAGATAAAAGCGCCACAATAAAAAACAGAACAAAACTATTTAACCTTTTAAAAAGACCGGAAACAAAATTAAGCGAATTACTGTCAATCGTCAGCGACAAGAAGTATAATCTAAGCTCTATAGAAGAAGCTGAATTTTCCGTGAAATATTCAGGATATATCGAACGCCAAAAGCAAATGATAGAAAAATTTAATAACAATGAAAATAAAAAAATACCGTCGGATTTCAATTATTCCGAAATTAAATCCCTATCCAATGAAGCAAGAGAAAAATTAATACGCATAAAACCCGAAAGCCTAGGACAAGCTTCGCGTATTCCAGGTGTAAGCCCTGCGGATATTTCCGTTTTAATGATTTATATGGCAAAGAATAAAAACGCCGGTGTTTCACGTGAAACATGATATACCATTACAAAAAGCCATTACTTTTTTGGGAGATCAAGGCATTCCCGTTAATCAAAAACAGGTAAAACAATTGGAACAATATAAAAGGTTATTGATAGTTTGGAACCGCAAACATAATCTTGTATCACACAACGATGAATCCTATTTAATTGAAAGACATTTTTTAGCAAGTTTTTTATATGTATTCTTTTTGTTTAACGATGGCTTAAGTGTTAAACGGCGTTTAGCCGATATCGGCAGTGGCGGCGGATTTCCCGGAATAATTATTTCCATTTTTTTTCCGGATAACAAAATCACATTGATAGAGTCCGTACGTAAAAAAACACTTTTTTTAAAAAAGACAAGCCAAGAATTGGATTTAAATACGGCCGTGGTTGCGGGAAGAATTGAAGCGCAACAAAAAGAACAATATGATATTATTACGGCAAGAGCCCTGGCTCCTCTCCATATTCTTGATAAATACGCTAAACATCTTTTATGTGGGGGTGGTCGTTTGTATACCTTAAAAGGGGCGGATTTTGAAAAGGAAATTCAAAAGCCTTTAAATCTTCAATATGAAAGCAGAGAAGTAGCGCAAAAATGGCTGATGTTTTCGGAAAGGCTTAATCATAGAAAAATGTTAATATTGAAAAAAGAAGAGAAGAAAAATGGAATATAGAAATCTTGGCAGGTGGGGGCTGAAAGTTCCGGCAATATCCTTGGGCACGTGGGCCACTTTTAATGAACAAATTAGCGAAGAGACGGCTTATCAGTGTTTAAAAACGGCTTATGATAACGGCGTTAATTTCTTTGATACGGCCGAAGGATACGGAGACGGGAAATCAGAAGAAATAATAGGCAAGAGCATTAAAAAAGCCGGCTGGAAAAGAAGTGATCTTGTTTTATCCACGAAAATATTTTGGGGAGGCAACGGTCCGAACGATGAACCATATTATCACGCAAGGCAAGGCGCTTTATTGGGGAACAAGCGAATGGAGCGCTGCACAAATTTTGCAAGCTTGTCATATTGCCAAAAGAGAACATCTTATTCCTCCAGCAATGGAACAATCCGAATATCACATGTTTCACCGCCAAAAGGTCGTAAAAGATTTTTTGCCCTTATATGAACAGTTCGGATTGGGAACGACAATTTATAGTCCCTTATGGGCTGGCTTTTTGACAGGGAAATATATTAACGGTATACCGCAAAATAGCCGCGCTACCTTGAAGGGGCACCAATGGCGCAAAGAGGTTTTCTTTTCGGAAGACGGATTGCAAAAGATGGAAAAAGTAAAGAAACTGACTCTGCTTGCCGAAGAACTCGGTATTTCAATGGCCAATTTGGCATTGGCCTGGGTTCTTAAAAATCCGCGGGTAAGCTCAGCGATAACGGGAGCGTCAAAACCGCAACAACTAAAAGAAAATTTAAAAGCGCTCGAAGTGACGAAAAAATTAACGCAGCAAGTAATGTCAAAAATAGAGAATATTCTAAAAAACCAACCGCAACCCAATCAGAATTGGAAGCTATAAACAAATAAATAGATAATATAAAGGGGTTATAATATGCCATACCGTTTTAAAAAAGATATATTATATTTATCCGCGATTTTTATATCATTGCTTTTTTTTCAAAAAGCGAACGCTCAAATAAAATGTCCCGGTGAATATAAAGGACATATTCAAGGAATCGATACGGATGAATATAATAATATATATTGTTCTTTCACCTCTGCCGTAATTAAAATGAACGGAAGCGGGGAATTATTAAAAAAAATAGACGTTCCCTCTCATCATGGCGATTTGTGTTATTGGCAAGGGAAAATTTATACAGCGGTTAATCTCGGTAAATTTAACAGGGAAAAGGGATTTGCCGATTCATGGGTTTATGTTTATAACGCTTCCGACCTCTCTTTTGTTAAGAAGTATGAAGTTCAAGAAGCATTGCACGGCGCCGGCGGCATTGAACATCATAACGGACGGTTTTTTATTGTCGGCGGGCTGCCGCAAAATCACACCCAAAATTATGTATTTGAATATGACAATAATTTTCATTTTATCAAAAAACACATTATAAAGAGCGGTTACACCTATCTCGGTATACAAACAGCCGCTTACGATAACGGCCGGTGGTTTTTTGGTTGTTACGGTAAACCGCAGCAGCTATTAATAACCGATGAAAAATTTAACTTAATCGGGCGATATAATTTTGATGCGGCGGTCGGTATTTCGGCTCTTGGAAAGAACCTTTTTTATGTTGCGAGACGCATAAAAGGAGATAAAGAAAGGGGAGAAATTTTAAAAGCGCGCTATGATAAAAATTTCGGGTTAATATTGGAACCGGATTATACGGAGTTCGTTAATCCCTTAATGGGAACCGATTCTGAGTATTCCCTTTCCGCCGGAAATACATACCCGGCCATTGCGCGGCCTTGGGGAATGAATTTTTGGACGCCGCAAACAGGAAAAATGAATGACGGTTGGTGCTATACTTATGACGCTCACAAAATTGTCGGCTTTAAACAGACGCACCAGCCCAGTCCCTGGATAAACGATTATGCCGCCTTTTCCTTAATGCCTGTAACAGGAAAGCTGGTTTTCAATGAAGAAGACAGAGCATCATGGTTTTCTCATAAAGCGGAAAGCGTAACGCCTTATTATTACAGTGTATATCTGGCCGATTTTGATGTAACTACTGAATTTACGCCGACGGAAAGATCGGTATATTTTCGTTTTACCTTTCCGAAAAGCGATAGTTCCTATATTATTATTGATGCGTTTGACAAAGGATCTAAAGTAAAGATTATTCCAGAGGAACGAAAAATTATCGGCTATTGCCGGAATAATCATGGTGGAACGCCGGAAAATTTTCATAACTATTTTGTAATAAAATTTGATAAAGAGTTTGATGAAATTTATACATGGAATAATGATAAATTAAATAAAAACAGTAATATAAGCATAGGAGATCATGTAGGCGCCATACTTGCTTTCAAGACAAAAAAAGGCGAAAAAATAGAAGCTAAAATTGCGTCGTCTTTTATAAGTTACGAACAAGCGGAACAAAATCTTCGGCATGAAATCGGCAAAAAAGACTTCAATGCTATAAAAAACGAAGGTAAAAACATCTGGAATAAAGAATTATCGAAAATCAGGGTATTCGGCGGATCTTTAGAACAAATGCGAACCTTTTATTCGGCGTTATATCATACGTTACTATTTCCAAGGAAATTTTATGAAATAGATAATGGGGGTAAAATTGTTCATTACAGCCCTTATAACGGAAAAATAGAAAATGGCTATCTGTTCACGGATAATGGCTTTTGGGATACATTTCGTGCGGTATTTCCTTTTTTTACTATAATGTATCCTGAATTAAACAGCCGAATCATGCAAGGATTGGTGAATACATACAAGGAAAGCGGATGGCTGCCGGAATGGGCCAGTCCGGGACATAGAGATTGTATGATAGGATCCAATTCAGCTTCTATAATTGCCGACTCCTATTTAAAAGGTATACGCGGATACGATATTAAAACCTTATATGAAGCAATCGTAAAAAACAGCAACAACGCCAATCCCGATATTTCTTCCGTCGGTCGAAAGGGAGTAAATTATTATAACGAATTGGGATATATCCCTTACGATGTGAAAATAAACGAAAATACGGCTCGTACGCTTGAGTACGCCTATGATGATTTTTGCATTTGGCGTCTATCCGAGAAATTAGGAAGGCCGCGAAAGGAGATAGAATTGTATAAAAAACGCGCTGGCAACTATATAAATGTTTTTGATAGAGAGAGCGGCTGGATGCGCGGCAGAAATAAAGACGGATCTTTTCAAAAGCCCTTTAATCCGTTAAAATGGGGCGACGCTTTTACCGAAGGCAACAGTCTGCATTATACATGGTCCGTGTTTCAAGATGTCGATGGATTGATCAAATTAATGGGCGGAAAAGATAAATTTTTACAAAAATTGGATACCATATTTACCATGCCGCCGCATTACGATTGTTCATATTACGGATTTCCTATTCATGAAATAATAGAGATGCAAGTTATCAATATGGGAAATTATGCCCATGGAAATCAACCGATTCAGCATATGATTTATTTGTATAATTATGCCGGCGCTCCGTGGAAAACGCAAAAATGGGTAAGAAAAGTGATGAATAAACTATACAGTCCGACGCCGGATGGTTACTGCGGAGATGAAGATAACGGGCAAACATCGGCCTGGTACGTTTTCAGCGCCATGGGATTTTATCCGGTTTGTCCGGGCAGCAACCAATATGTAATCGGATCACCATTATTTAATAAAATTACGATGGATTTGGAGAACGGAAAGAGCTTTGAAATAATAGCTGAAAATAATTCCGACAAAAATATTTATATCAAAACGGCAAAATTAAATGGGAAAAAATTGGATAAAAGTTATATTCGTCATAAAGATATAATCAATGGGGGTAATTTAACATTTCAGATGTCCGATCGACCGAACTATAAAAGAGGCGTGAACAAAAGCGATACGCCCTATTCGATGTCTATTGAGAACCGATAAATCGGAAGAATTATTAGTTTTAGGACTACATATTGATAGCAAACAGTTATTATTGGTATAGAAAAATGATAAAACGGTCACTCTCTACGATTTACTGGGAAATGACCGTATTTTTACAAAGAACCTTATGGTTATTTCCCGAGCGGAAGTCGGGGCGGTTACTATCGGAACAGAATAACGATGTTTAATGAATCATATTTTGTGCGCATTAATAATATAGAGATTATTTTTTTATTTATTCGCTTTTATAAAAACATTTTTATCTGTGATTTCTCTTTTCGAAAATCCGGGTCCCTGCCAGCTTACTTTAAGCGCTTGGCCGCCGCCCATCTGAAAATATTTAAGCTCAATGGGGTAAATTCCTTTACGTAGCGTAACTCCGCCGGATTCTTCTTTTGCAGCATGAGCGCCGTCGTTATCGACAAGTTCTCTACCGTCTATATACAACTTTGCTCCGTCGTTCGAGACCACATAAAAAATATAATATCCATCATACGGTATTTTTATAAATCCGCGAAAAGCATATCCGTATTGATTAACGCCGGGTGCTTTTTTTAGAGTAAAAGTGTTGATTGTACCGGATTTATTGGGGCGAGCGTTATCTAAAGCGTCAACGGAAGTAAAGCTTCCTGTAAAATAATCGTAATGAATACCCTGTTTCAAATTATCATCATTAATAATCGTTTGCTGCCGATCATCGCCAAGGTTTAGTAGGTCGACGGCAATTTTATCCTGCAATCCGAAATCCGTTACACGCTTTTCGGCATATTGTAACATTAATTTTGCCTTTTGCGGTTTTGTATCGATCATATTTTCGGCAATGGCTACATATACCCGTAACAATTGGTCAATATAATCCGAAGACGGTTTTTCATAATTCCAGAAAATAAGATCTTGATGTCGGATGTCGTCGGAAATAACGGGCAGAGAAGAGGTACTACCGATTTTAATCATCCCTCTTAGCGCTTTCATCTTTATTGCTTGTAATGTTGTGTTGCGAAAAGCACGATGATATAATCGCAAGGCTTCCTTTTCGTTTCCTGCATTCAGTTGTTTATTGGCTGTGTTAAGCAATCGGTTTAGTTTGCTTGCGGGCAAATTTACCATTTCTTCCGCATCGGATAATTTTTGCCTATCTTCACGAATAATTTCAATACTGTTAATAATGGGCGCATTATCAATAGTCGGGTTTTCCTTGTTTGGGACGAGTTCAATAAGCAAATCATTGTCTACAGTGATATGATTAAATTCTTTAATAATAACGCCATCATTTTTACCGGGATCAAAACTTTTTAAAACGGTTTGATTCTGAAGATTTATATCGAACTGACGATCCCCGGTGGGGGAATAAAAACCAAGACGAACCGTGTATAGAGCGGGTTTGGTTTGCCATGCTTCATCTAAAAGATTAATGCGGCATTTTAAAAGGCCTGCGCAGCCTGATGTATACAACCAAGGGCTATCGCTTCCTTGAATATTGACGCCGCGAAAATCGTAGGAAAAATAACCCATTCCCTCTTCAATGGTTTCGTCGAGTTTAAAACGTATGCCATATCCGGTGCGAGGCCTGGGATAGGCAAACCAAATATTTCCGTCTTTGTCTTTTTTATCGCCGGGAGCGCCAAGATTAACAGCTAATCTTTCTACGGGCGTTACCGGTCCGTGACTAACAAACACGCTCCAATCGCCAGGCTCTCGTTTTTTCAATGGTTCCAGTACAAGGGTAGTCCGCAAAGGAAAAGAGCAGGTACAACCTGAACTGGCTTCGGGAAATAAAAGCAACCCGTTGGCCGGAATCATATTAATCCAACATCCGGGACGAACAGCTCCGAAATAAGTAATCCCGCGATCATTGGCCAAATCATAAAAGGCGGCGTTATAAGAACGATAAAAAAGAGTTGTCGGCGATGCCGAAGTAATGGCGCAAGTATGGCCGGGACGATAATATTCCCAGGGTACGGGTTTTCCGGTTATGGGATGGGTTCGCGTTTTTATTTTGCCGCTGTGTAAATCGCAGGCACGCGGTTCAACAATAATGGTATTTCCAACAATTACAGGCCGAACCATATAGTTAAGAGGTCTTGACCAAAGTATTTTTCCCGTCTTAGCCGAAAGGGCGGTAATGCGATGCCAGCGCAGTTGATTTTTTGTAAAACGCCATTTATCATGCAAACCGAAACTGCCGAAAAACAACAATACATCGTCCTTAACGGCCGAAGCTACGGCGTCGCCGCCGCAGCCAATTAAATCAACGGGTTTTTGCCATTGTATTTTTCCCGTTTCAGCGTCTAATACCGTAACCATTCTTATATCAATATCTTTATGATTGATGCGGCGTTTATAAGGCTCCCAAAGCCCTTGTTTACTTAATTGACGTCTTTCCGCAAGGCCTCGCGCTTGTTGAGAAGCGCTAACGTCCTTATCAGCAAAATAAATAGAGCCATCGCCGACCGATATGGTGATATGGGCAATCTTTTTTCCTTTATGAACCCATTTGATCTTGGCCTATGGAATATCATAAGCAAAAACGGCGTCGCTGTACATGATTTTATTAGTGGCAGGTTCTTCGGTAACAATTCCTCCGTCCCAAGCCGGAAAATCGGCGATAAAATGCCATTTAGCGCCGGAGCGTTGAAAATCACATTCAGCGGCCTGTTCATTCTGATATTCCATTGAAAAATAGGATGGAAGTCCGTCGACATTTTTAACATCGCCTTTTTCAACGCTTTCCATCACCTTGGTGATATAGTTATACTCGTGTTTAAACGGTTGAGCGGTTGAACCGAAAAGTATATTGTCTTTACATGAGATATAACCCCAGCGGTGTTTTTTTCCGTCTTTTGATGGCGGAAGTTTATAGGTATGTAAAGTTTCTCCGGTAACAGGATCGAGAAGCAAGCAGTGATCATCGGCCGCAACTAACAGCCCGTAATCGGATAAAGATAAATTGCTGCCGTCCACATCAACGCGAACGCGATAGGCTCCGGGTATGGAACGTTCCCAAATTTTAGTTCCATTATAAGAGTCATAGGCCATAATCAGGTTTTCGCCCTGAATGTACATAATACCGTTTTTTGCAACCGGAGCGGCGGCGCGGGCATGACGTTCGACCATTTTATCGGGTCCGGGATCGCCAAACCAGAGCAATCCGAAAGGATAATTGGCAAGTTGGTCGTTGGAACTGATGGTATTGGCGGCATTGGCATAGAGATGCGTCCAGGAACCGGCGCCTTCAAGCGCTCCGCGCGTACTTGTCAACCATAGTCCCTTATCTCGTATGGTATTAACGTCTCCAGCCCCAACGCTATTCATCCAGCGGGCAAGCGCTTTGTCATCAATCAAAGGTGAATTATCATCCTTAATTTGCGGTCGGCCAATACAAATCATACCGCCGTATGGTTTTAAGATACGATAAATTTGTTTGGGATCGGCGTTAACTTTATCATCATATAAAAAATGATCGGATACAATCAAATCGGCAAAATAATCCGGCAAATCTTCCAAGCGCCAATTTTCGAAAACAATACGGTCTCCGTAAACCTTATTGTTGTTGAGCCAAAGACGGGATTGAGTTACTTTTTCTTTGTCGCTATCTATGGCGATTATCTTCATATTACTGTTTTTTGCCAGTTCAAAAGCAAGCCGGCCTTTATCATTGTCGAGAACGAGACAGTATCCTCTGTTTTTTTTGCTAATATTTAATATTTGCTTTGCGGCTTCGGAATAAAGGGCGCTTTCGGTGTCTTGAGTATACGGTGTATTATTAAGCGGAGGAGCTGTGTTTACGGGGGCTTGCCGGACGCTTTTTCCGAAACAATAGATGGTTCCTTTTTCGTCATTTATCAGCAGATGATTATCAGCAACGGCAAGACCCATTGCCCGCCCGCCAATTTGAAAACGCTGCAATTCCTTACCGTTAGCGGCATTTAAAATTATAACAATGTTTTTTCCTCCGGCAATTATTTTATTGCCCGCAAGTATGATAGAATTCAACCCTGTTTTTTTATAATTCCATTTGGTTGCGGATGATTTTAATGAATCAATTTGTCTTTTGAGCATTTTGTTTTTATCGATTAAACGGGAAAAATCTTTATCGACAATTTTATTTTTGTCCAATCCGGCTTGAGCAATTTTTCGTAAAGAGCCGTTTGTCTCTTTTATTTTTTTAAGAAGATTTTCGATTTTGTTTTCGATTAACGGATATATATTTCGTTCAATGGCATGAATACCCGATTCGGTAACGACATAGGATGTATTCCCTTTGAACACCATATCGATACCGTCGAAAGAGACAAAAGCGTCGCCTTGACGCTTACCGGATTTTAAACTGTAAGCAATTTTGGCCGGCGTTCCGGAGCGTTCCGTACCTGCAATTAAAGCGCTGTCGGCAATCAGCGCCCAGGTACCCCCGGCTTTACTGCCGGCGCTTAAAGCATATAAGAATTTACCGGTCTTTTTATCAAAAGCAGCCGGCATATTTCTGCCGGAAGGAACATAAAGATTGTCCTTAGAGGCAAGTAGATAACCGTGCGGAGAAATACCGCCGTATTGTAACTCATGGGCTTTATCACCGATGGTATCGTTTTTCCAGATAATCTTGCCGCTTTTAGCATCCAAAGCAAAAATATAAAGTCCTTCATAAGGGAAAATCCCGGCTGTACCGTAAAGAGTACCGTTTTCAACCAAAACGCTGGTACGCGCCGGCCACAGAGAAATCATATTACCGTTTCCGATCACTTTTTTATCGGACGGTGACGGGCGATATTGCCAAATCAGGCTACCGTCATCTGCAGCCAAACAATAAATATAGCCATCATCGGATGAAAAGTAGAGTCTATCTTGCCAGATAGTTGGAGCAAAACGTATGGGACCATCGGCGAAAAAGACCCATTTTGTTTTTCCGTTCTTAGTATTTAATGCATAAATTTTATCATCAACCGATGACCCGAAATAGGTCAAACCAGAGGCGGCGGCAAGATAATAACTATTATCGTCGTTCATACGTGGCAGTTCTTCAGCGGGTTTATACCAAGCCGCTTTCGGTTGATGAATTGATTTATATATCCATATGGCGCTCAAGTTTGACGGTAAAGTATCTTCCGTTACAGCGCTGCGGAAACCGTCATGACGGTAAGTCTTCCAGCCACTTTGACCATCGTATTTCGAGCAGCTTAATGAAAGATAAACAGAAAACATTATCAAAAGTATCAAGTTTTTTCTTTTCAAAATATTTTCTCCTTAAGCATATATATTCTTACTTTTATCATTATTCCGCTTGTATAGGAACGAAAACTTATTGCAAATAATATTTATAATAAAATAGCGGTTTGTTCCGGTAATATCAAGGAATGTTCTGTTTTTTATTGAAAACATTGTATAAAACTCGTTTATTATAAAATTAGATGTCTCGAATTAATTCTACATCGAGAGACTTAATTGTAATGATGCGAACCACTTTATCGTTTTTCATTACGGTAAAAGATTCTTTATAATTGTTTACGTTCCACAATAATCCTGCTTTAATATCGGGATACCAGGCAAAAACAACGGCCTTGTCGCCGGCGATATAAGGCGTGTCTATTAAACGGGGTATGATTTTTTTCTTCAAGGCAAAAAGATCTTTTAATGTTTCATTTATGGTGATAATATGGCGATTGGTTGTTCCGTTTCCAGCTCTCGATACAAGAGTCGCTCCTAGTGGTTTTAGACGGTTTTCTTCAACGGCGCCGGCATCTTCGTCAGAAAGAAAGACCCAACCTGTATTAGGCAGGCTATCGACGACTTCAAAAGGAATTCCACAGGCGAGAAAAAGACTAAACGGTTTATCGTTCCCTACAAGCCGGCTTTCCCATCCATAATAATGTTTAAAGGGTCCCTTTGGAACATGTCCGGCAATGATATCATGTAATTCGGCGTTTTTTTTCATAGCGGGAGCGATGTATGGCCAACGATTCTCAGGAAAAGGAAGAAGGCCGCTCATAAACATGGTATTGCGAACATCTGAAAGCAGTGATATGGTTAATTTGGCGGCAATATTTTTACCGCTTAGAGCGTCATTGGGAAATGCTGTTGTTTCGCTATAAGCTAAATCGGGATTGGCAAAACGGCGGTGAAAAAGAGAGGAAAAAAGTTCGTCGGTTTTTCCTTTTATCGGAGTAAAAGATTTATCGGAAAACATAAGTTCGCCCACTCGAAAGGGAACATTTTTAAACCGATCTAAAGCAATGCCCGCTTTTTCGGAACCGAGATACATAACCATTATTCCCAAGCTGATTTTTGGAGCGGCTTTTTGCATGGCTAAAAACATGGAATAAAGTCGATTGTCCCAAAAATCAATCCAGGAGCGTAAAACATCGGATACACGACGCTTATTGACTGAATCAATTAACAAATCCCATTGAGAAGAAGAATAACCATACTGTTTTAAAAAGTCGTAACGGCAATTTTCACAAAAACAACCGCCGATAATGCAGGGATAACGAGCAATACGAAAATCATCATCTAAAAAGACGGAGATAAAACCGTTTTGCTGCAACCTTAGCAGAGCGTTAATATTTTCTTTGACAGCAGGCGAATGAATCGATGTTCCGGAATAAAGCTTTCCGTCAATAGTACAAGCATTTTTCCAATGTCCTGGCGGCTTGGTTAATAGGTCTTCTTCGTCGCCGCCGAGGGCGTTTCCTGGATGTCCCAGCGGTACGTTAATAATGTGTGTATTAAAGCCGTATTGTTCTCTTAATTTCTTGGAAACAATCTTTAATTTTTGTGGATCAGCATACCAACGACCATATAAAAATGAAGCTAACCAAATATCCGTAACTCCGGCTTTGGCGATAATTGCGGGTATATCGGGATATTTTTCCAAACCGGAGGTGGAAAGCGAAATATGATAACGGCGAATTGAAGAAAAGTTGGGTAAATTGGATTCTGAACAATTTGACAAAGGAAATAATGTTCCGGTAAGCAATCCCATAGCTGATTTTTGCAAAAATTCCCGACGATTATAACATGACCGCCTTGTATTTTTCATTATAGGGTTTTAATTCCTTGTTAGTTGGGTTTTAATTTATGTTTAATTAGAAAAAACAATATTTTTCTATAAAAGCCTCAATCAGATATACAAGCAGAATTGATAATATAAAACAGCCAATTGACAAATTAATTAAAATGCGGGAAACACTTCATTAAATAATTCTGTCCGATTGAATCACATAATTTAAAACGTGCTTAATTTAAAATATTTACAATTTATGAAATATAAGAATCGACGCTTATATAAAAAATAATGAAACTTTTTGAAATATGAATTTTGTTGAAAGTTCAATTCAATAACATATTGTATTTCACATTAATTAATCTTTCAATTAATAAGGATTTTTCAAATAATAAAAATGCCCGTCTTCCGCGCCGATCAATAGGTCTTGAATACCGTCTTTATCCCAATCAATAGCAGTGGGACTGGTGGAATGGCCGGCTAATTTAATATCATAAACTTCACCCATATCTTTGAAATAGGTTTGGCCGTTTTCCGTTTTTATTTGTTGTAAAAAATTAATATTACGGCTGTTTACCATCAAATCAAGCTTACCGTCTCGATTCCAATCCATAAAACAAAATTTCCGTCTGCCGCTGTGCCCGGCTTCACGATCGTTTAAACGCAAAAGCTTATTATGTTCATCGTAAAAAATATGTACGGGAGGTAATAGTTTTAAACGTCCGTTTTCTTTGGTGCGTTCGAAAAAAGATAAATAGCCTTCACTATCCAGCATTACAAGATCAATAATGCCGTCTTTGTTCCAATCAATCATATAAGGCGTTGTGCGCCATTGCGTTACCAAATTATGGTCTTTGGGATTCCACCAAAACCAAGGAGGCTTAGGAGCCGAGTCCGGCCATTCGACTTTAACCTCCTGCGCTGCGCTTAAAACAGGTTCTGATTTTGTTCCGATATTACGATACCATAAAATTTTCCCCCAAATGGAGTTTATCATAATATCCGCCAATCCGTCTTGATCCCAATCGGCAACGCTTAAAGTGGTATAGCCCCATTTTGCTTCACAGGGTCCCTGAATGGAGCCGTTTTTGCCGGCTTGAATATGAATAACGTGACCGTCGGCTTTTAAATAAACCGGTTCGGCCCATTTCGGGCTAGCGCCGCCGAGGTTTTCAATAAAACCGATATAACCGGCGGTGTTGCCGCAAATAAGATCTTCGTCTCCATCATTATCCCAATCATAACTAAAAGGCGTTACGAGAGCGCCGAATTTAAGATAATCCGCTTGCTGGCGGAAAAAGCGCGGTTGTTCAAAAACGGGGCTGCCGCTTTTGTTAATACCGATATTTTCAACAAAAGCAACGCGTCCGTCTTCCTGACCGACAATTAAATCCACATCGCCGTCTTTATCCCAATCCAAGGCAGAAGGCATGATCATTTCAAGGTCCATGGTTATCGGTTTGTTTTGTTTATCAATGACGGTAATACCAGCGGCATATTTCGGTTGGGAGCGCGTTCCAATATTTTTATAATAGGTGAATTTATCGAGAAATTCTCCACAGAGTAGATCCAAATCGCCGTCGTTATCAAAATCGGCGAAGTTTGGCGAAGGCATTCCGTAAACGTCGATCGCTTTTCCGGCGGCTGTTATCTTTTTCGGCTGACCATAGCGCGGTTTTTCATTTGTGCCTTTATTATGAATCAGATAAACATAGCCGTGCAAAGGGCCGTTTTGCCAGCGGCCGTTTTTGTCGAAAGCATTGTCCCAGCCGTAATCCGTCCAATCGCCAATACCGACAATTAAATCCAAAACATTATCTCCGTTATAGTCGCAGTATTTCCACTGGTTAGCGCGGATTTTCTTTAAAGAAGAATCTATTTTTTCCGTATGATAAATGTTTTTTTCCGTTCCCTTAACGATATCGATTATCTCCTTTGCAGGGGCAAGATAGCGCGTTTTACCGTTAATAAATGAGGGTTGGATATTTTGATAACCGGCTGAAATTTTAACGCCCTTTTCAAATATCGGCATTTTCACATCGCCTTGAGTATTTTCGAAAAAATAGACGCCGTTATAAGGTTTATCGTTGCAGGAAACCAACAAATCATAATCGCCGTCCTTGTCGTAATCAACGGGCAAAGGCCAGGCCCATAATCCCACGCCAAGATCGGAAATAGCGCCAGGATCGTTATATCTAACCCTTTCAATAGTCTGTTTTTGTGAAGGCGTTGAATTTTTACAGGAAAAAAACGTAATAAATAAAAGCAATAACGGTAAATAATATAAGTTTTTCATTGTGAGGATCCTATATTAATTGAACATATGACTAAATATAAAAAAAGTAATTTATAGTATCGAAATTTCAAAAAATAACATATATTAGAAATTTTTATTTATTTTTGTATTATGCTTAATTACGTAATCTTATAAATTATACATCGTTCACATAGGCAAAATTTTAAATTCTTTCTTTAGAAGAAATGACAAACGCTGAAGTTTATTAACTAACGATCTGTAATCACTCACAACTGTCATTTACGAACATTTCTATCGAAAATTGGTATCTTCCCACTTTCTACATTTAGATTCTCCGATTTAGTGGAGAATGACATATTAATTACGATCGCTATGGGTCTCATTAATCAATTCGTAATACTTTGTTCTTAGGTGAATTACGATATCATTACAAACAGCGTTTAGAATTAATGTGAAAATTTAAAAAATAATTTTAAAACCTAAAAGTATATTTAAATTTCAAACGCAGCGAACTCTCATTAACGGTAAAACGTTGGTAAGGATCAAAAGAAAATGATTTCCAGACAAGAAAGAGCTCTCTACCCGGTTTGAATATCCATACAAAGCGCGATTGCCAGCCGAGAACTTTTGACAAATTATCATATTGTAAATAATTATATAAAAATATTTCGGTATTAAACAAAATATCAAGATTTAAACGGGATACGCGAGTATCAAAAGAACCGTCCGGGAGAGAAATGGTGTTATATTCATATTGGAATCCAAAATAAAGCGGGACGCCTACTTTATAACTCAAAGCGCCGACGTACTCATCGCGCGTTCCGTTAAAAAACTCTCCGCCGCCATAATTTAAACTTAACCAGAAATTTCGCCGTTTGGCGCTGATAAAGTCAATATAATAGCGGTTAAAAGAATAAGATCCGATCGGAATGGTATGCTCGGGATGAATATAAAAGTCCGTTGTTACCGTTTCATAACTATTTGAAAAAGCCAGTCTAATTTGATCGCCGGAAATAAACTCGATTTCCAGTGGGAGTATTCCTAATTCCCGCGTTAATAATTCATTATGCATTCCGGTTATATAATTAATATGGGCCAAACTGTTTATTTGTAAAATATTAAAACATTTTAGTCTTGGTCCGAGGCCGATTCTAAAATATGATTGTCTAATGCCGAGTCTGGGAACAAAACCAATTCCGGCATGAAAATTTTCGCCGATTTCATGAAACCCGCCCGAAAAATAAAAGAAATCATTAGGATAAGAAAAAGTAAAACCGTAAGCATAATCCGAATTATCGACGCCGGCAGTGTTTGATTTTAAAGCAAACGCAACACCGGAAAAATTTTTATTGCCGAGAAAGTTGGAAACTCCGAGTTTAAAATCCACACCAAACAAATTATTGTTTTCATCACCCAAGGCATTACCGTTTGTGCCGATAACGCCGAGATAGGAATTTCCGCTTAAGTTACGCGAGACCCTGACGACGGTATAATTGTTTTTACCCTTCGGGCGGTCGTCGGTAATATTTAATGCGCCGAAGTTCCATGCGCCTGCCTGACCGGTAATCTTTAATCCGCCGATTATAGGCACCGGATTACCTTCGCCGTCCAATCCAATGCGTCGAGAGAAAAAAGGGATTAAGGCTTTTGAATAAAGACTATTTCCCTGTAAACCGAAATTGTAATAGCTGGCGCCGTCAAGAAAAAAATCCCGTTTCTCTTCATAAAAGAGAGGAAAACGCGTTAAATTAACGCGGCGGTCATCAACTTCCGTTTGGGCAAAATCGGTATTTATTGTTAAAGCCATCTTAATACCGGAAGTTATCTGGTAAAAAGCGTCGCCTCCAACATTGCCTACGGGTTCAATATTCTCGTTGGCATAGTTATTAAAACCGGCAAGCGCATAAGGCACAAGATCAAGGCCAATTCCTTGAGAAATACCGTTTAATTCGGTAATATCGCCTTCGTCGGACACTTGAAATTTATAGCTGTCAAGGTTGGCAACCGGCCAATAGGCGGTTTCATTAAGCCGGCTGATTTGTCTGATAATTTTAAGTCCCCAAGTTGTTTGTCCTTCTTTGAAACTTAAGGTTTTAAAGGGAATTGATATTTCACCTTCATAACCAAAAGCTGTAATATGCGCCATACCCTCCCACAAACCATCCCAGGATTTATTAAATTTACTGCCGTTTTGACTTACAAGAGCATCGCCGATACATCCGCGTGGATTAATCTGAAACCAGTAGGCGTTACGTCGGTCAAGAAAAGTGTCGATAAGAATTTGCAATTTATCGTCATATCTAAGATTCGCGTCGCGGGCAAGCTCCTTCGCTGTGATTTTATTCGGGTCATCCCAGCATTGAAAAGCCAAGTAAAGATGTTTTTTATCGTAAGCGACAAAAAACTTTGTTTTTTGAGTCATCGGCCGACCAAGATCCGGCTGACGTTGTGTAAAACTGTCAATCACGCCGGCTTGTAGCCACAACTCTTCCGACAACCTGCCGTCGATCTCAGGCGCTTTCTCGGTAAAATAGGCTTTTACGAAAGCTCGTTTTTGTGCAAAGATAATGCTTGCAAAGATAAATATAATTATCGAAATCCGCAAAAATATAATACCTTAAAATAGATTGATGATTTTAACGTTTTAGAATTTAACGCAAAAAGTATATTTACCCGATCCGATTTTTAAAATAGTATGTTGGTCGGATTGTTCAAGGATCTCTATGTTGTTCATTGTCTTTATTTTTCGTCCGCTCTCGCTTATTTTGCCTAATGATTTCGCCGGAAGATAAATCTTTGCATTCGTGTTAGCGGGTATTTCAACTTTTAGTTCGTAAACATCATCATTAATGTTCCAGGCGCTGACTATTTTTCCGCGAACGGAATGATATGTTGCTTCTGCATGAGTAAGCCCTTTGATTAATGCAGGATTAATAATAATTTTATTAAAACCGACGGCATCCGCAGTCGCTTTAATACCGGCAATGCTTTTTATAAACCATTCACTTACCGAGCCGAACATGGGATGATTATGAGAATAAGTATTATCGCTAAACGCCCAATGTTCCCATAAAGTAGTGGCGCCCTTTTCCAGCATATAACCCCATCCGGGAAAATCTTTTTGATTGACAACTATATAGGCAATATCTGCTCGTCCCATATGGGACAAAACATCGAGCATATATTTCGTCCCGAATATACCGGTTGATAGATGTCCGTCGTGTTTTGTTAATATTTCGTTATACAATGTCTCTGCAGCTGCTCGTTTTTCATTTCGGGGCAGCAGATCGAAATAGAGAGCAAAAGCTTGCGCCGCCTGAGTATTTTTACCAATTTTACCCGTTCCGGGTTTTAAGAATTTATGAATAAAAGATGCTTTTATAGTATCGGCATAATGTGCGTATTCTTGAGCTTCTTCTTCGCGTCCCAGCATATTTGCCTGCCAGGATATCAGACGTGCGGTTTTATAAAAAAAAGCTGTTCCGCTTAAAGAAACGGGTTTTTTGTCAAGACTTTCATGGTCGCTGATACCGTCTTCAATAATATAGTCGAGCGCATTTTTTTTAAGTAAATTGAACCAATTGCGAGCCGTATCGAATTGTTGCGCTAATGGATGGCGAACGCCGTAATATTGATAAAGTTGTTTTAATAATAAAGGAAAAGCAAAGCCCCAGCCTATAGGTGCGGACAAATCCCCGAAAGTACCATAGTGGATTCCTACAAACGGCGCTGTTTCCGTCAATCCGCCGTTGGGGCGTACGGCGTCGGCAAAATCATTAATTACTTTTTGATAAAAAGAATTCATGTCAAAATCAAACATCAACGCTTCGCTACTGGATACAATATCGCCGCCATAACCGAATTTTTCTCTATGAGGGCAGTCGGATTGCACACTGAACAGATTACTTAAAAACGTGCGTCGACTGATTTCATAGATTTTGTTGAACATTTCGTTAGAACAGGAAAAACTACCGACGGGCGCTACATCGGCATTCATCCTTAATCCGCTTAAGGTTTCCTTTGTCGGTTTTTGCGATAAACCGCTGATTTCCACGTAACGAAAACCTCGGAAAGCAAAGCGAGGCATGTATATTTCTTGACCGTTTCCGCTTAAAATATAGGTATCGCTCTGCCAGGCGGTGTCCGGCGCTCCGGGACCGCCCATACCGGGTCGTTTTATTTGTCCTGCGACACTGGTCATGGGATTTAAGGAACCGTCTTCGTGAAGCAGCTCACCGTAGCGCAAAATAATTTTTGTTCCGCGTTTACCTTTTGTTTTCAGACGCACAGAACCGGCAAAATTTACACCGAAATCAAAAATATATTTGCCGTTATTAAGGTAATTGATTTTTATGGGAGTTATTTCCTTTGTGATACGAATGGGAGGTTGCTCCTGAGTATGTAAATGGGTTTTATCAGCGCTTATCTGCCTGGATTTATGCCAGGTCGAATCATTAAAACCGGATAAATTCCAACCGTTTTGTTGTAAACGAGCATCATAAACTTCCCCGAGATATACATTGTTACGCAGAATGGGGCTATCTGCAGTTTTCCAACTGTGATCCGTGCAAAGGGTGTCTTTGATGCCGTTTGTATATTCGATAATCAATTGGGCGATAAAGCGCGGTCTACCGATTGTCAAAAAGTTACGAAAATTGTACTTACCCCACATTTTCATAGGCAAAGGATTGTACCAACCGTTACCAAGTATCACGCCGATAGTGTTTTTACCGTTTTGCAACATATTAACGACATCATAAACGCTGTAAAGAATGCGTTTTGAATAGCTTGTCCAAGCAGGATCAAAGCGGCGGTTCCCTACGCGTTTTCCGTTTATATACGCTTCGTAATAACCCAAACCTGTAATATAAAGACGCGCGCGCTTCAAACTATTTAAAACGGAAAATTCTTTACGGAACAATGGAGCAGGATCATTCTTATAAAAATCAGCGTCATTTTTAGGCAGAGATTTACCGTCGCTTATCCAATTGGCGGTCCAGTCCGCGGGATAGAGAAGACCCGTCTCAAAATGCGCTGTTTTGCTCCATGGAGAAACCATATCGGAGTCGTTCCACACCCGAACTTTCCAATAGCATTTTTGGCCCGATTTTAACAAATGTCCGTTATATTCAATTTCCAAAGAATTGTCGGATTGTATTTTACCGCTGTCCCAAAGATCATATTCGTTGTTTGATAATTTTTCTTGACTACTCGCCGCACAAATACGATAGGCGGACTGGTGAACATTTCTTTCAGTGGAATTTATCTGCCAAGATAAAAAAGGACGTCCCGTATCAACGCCGATGGGATCTGTTTTATTATTACATTTTAAAGCAACGGGAAATAAATCGAATTCGGATGAGGCAAAAAGAAATTCAAAAGCGCTTAACTCTAAAATAATTACAATGAATAATATTGTTCTACGCATAGCAACCCTTTATTAATATAACTTGGAAAATTCTTCTTCCCGATTGGAATAGGATTATAAATCATACCGTCGGCGCCATCCTCCGATTCCAACATTAACAGTTATACGCTTCTAATAACCCTTTTTTACTTCAACATTCCGCTAAATTCAGCGCTGTTAAAGTTTCATTTTTAAAAGATAAGCATTTTATTGATCGTTTAATGAAATAGAACCGACGGCAAAATCTCGGTTTTGTCAAATCCCGGTCCTTTCCAAAAAACCCTCAAAGAGTATTGTCCGCCCATTTGGAAGTATTTTAAAGCGATTTTATGAAAACCTTTTTTCAAAGAGGCGGATGATGATCGTTCGGCTTCGGCGTGTGCTCCGTCGTTGTTTATGAGAATGAATCCGTCTATATAAAGCTTGCTCCCGTCATTAGAAACGAGATAAAACGTATAAAGTCCGTCTTTTGGTACATTGATATATCCTTTAAACGTAAAAGCGAAATTGATATCTTGATCTTTGGGCTCGAGAGAAAAATTTGGAATAACGGATGACTTTTTTAAAGGAAGTAAATCTATTTCCCGGACAGCCGAAACCTCGCCCTCAAAATAAGAAAAATTCAAACCGAACTGGGGTTCGACCGAAGGACGTTGAGCCGATTGCATAACATCCGTTCCGATTATTGTGTAAAGAGTGCGGCTCGGCGGCTGGTCGCCTTTAAATGTTTTTGCCCGCAGTTCGGTTGTATGCGTCACCTTTATGGGGTCTTGATACAAAGGCGAATGTTTTTCCGGCGTTGATCCGTCTAAAGTATAGCGTATTTCCGCAGCCGGGTCGGAACAGGAAAGTTCTACGCGACCGTTCTTATTATATTTGATTAGCGGCTCGGAAACCGGTTCGTTTTCGGTAAGATTTTCAATACGATCAAGCCATATACGAGCAAGGTAGATAGCAGTTTTTTCTTCATGAGATGAATAATAAGAAACATATAAGATATTGTCCTTAATCAGCATTCCAGGATAACTGCAGTCTCCGCCGCTCGGTAGGGTGATTAATTTAATATAATTTCCTGATGTCGTCACTTTAGAAAGAACGGTTTTATCTGTATTGTCTGGTTGATAGAATCGCGTTGCGCAAAGCAATTTTTTATTCGGTAGAACTAATAACTCCGGACCGCCGAGTGGTTCGGATAATTCATTCCATTGCCATTGTTTATAAGGCGGATTGCTAATACCTATATATCCGTTTCCGTTTCCGCCTTCGCGACGCACTACGGCAATCATTTCATCCGAATCGGTAAAACGCAAAACCGTTTCATTGGCGTTTGCGGGGATAGTAAATTTTGTGATCATTTGATAATGAACGCCGTCGGCGCTTTTGGCCAATAGAACATGGGTGCCTTTTTTGTGAGGTTGATAGATGCCGGCATAGACCGACCCTTTATGCCAGGTCGCTTTCCACAGCCAATCTTTGCCTGTTTTTAATTTATCACCAAGTATTATGTCCTGCGGTTTGGAAAAGTTGAGTCCGTATTCATCGGAAAAACTTACCTTAGGTTTCATTTTTTGCAATGTTTTGCCGGAATAATAGGAGCCGCCCATATTCAGCATAATGCGGCCGTCGGGGGTTACGGAGAGCTGTGGATCGCGTAAGTCAACGTCTTTTTCATAGAGCAGAGCGACGGAAACCCAGTTTTGGCGATCTTTGGAAGCGATAACGCGGATCGATCCGTTAATTTCGGATATATGACCGGTGCTTTCTCTAAAAGCGCAATACAGCGTACCATTATAATTAATCAGGCTCGTAAAAGCGTTATGAGCGGCGCGATCCCATATTCGTTCCACGGAAATAACGGTTTGCTGTTCCGGCGAAATTTGCCCTTTCAAGGAAAAAGGAATTAAATATAAAAGAATGAGAAAAATGTTTGTTATTTTCTTCTTCAATGCTATTCTCCTGTGTAAGTTGAATCAATTTAATAGTTTCCATTTGTAAAGAGATGGAAAAATGTTGAATTCCATTTTGGGGGCTACAAAACAAGCATAGGTTTCTCTCGAAGAGTCAAATGATTGCGGCAATTGATAATGCGATTTTTCTGAATCCTCGAAATGAGTCGTATAAGAAAATATGCTAACACTTCCATAACCATTAAAATTATCGTACCATTGTCCATAATCTTGACCTTTGTCCCAATTGTTTATGGGAAATTGTTCAAAGTTATCATATAAACTATTAAAAGAAATCGTTTGCGTAAAGTATAAAAGCATAAAAATAAGAACAAAAAGTAATGTTAATTTCATGTTTCTCAAAAAAGTTTTTTCATTCTTAACCTGGTTTTTTAAAGTTAGTTATTTTTATGAAAAAGGGTTGAAGATATTTTAAATACCAATCGCAATAATCGCTTTGTTCGGCAGCAATCGTTACGCTTAAATGGCTTTTTATCCGTAAATGTAATTTAATTAAAAAATCATCATATTCAAAGCTTGAAAAATAATTGTTTTAATTTTATGCTAATCTTTTAAGCAAAGTATGGTAATTATTGATTTGAAGCAGAGAATCACTAAAGTCATGTTCCTGATTAAATTCATGTATAACGGCAACAATATCACATCCGGCGCGTTTGGCGGCTGTAATTCCAGCGGTCGAGTCTTCAAAAACCAACGTTTCACCGGCTTTAACGTCAAGTTTTACCACAGCAAGGCTGTAAGCTTGGGGATCGGGTTTGTGTCGCTGAACATCTTCCTGAGTGATAATGATATCAAATTTATTTTCAAGACCGATTTGAGATAACACATTCATTACCATCCAGCGATAAGCCGAACTTACCAGGCCGATTTTCACGGTATATTGAGATAATTTTACGATAAAATCATCAACGCCGTCGATCAATGTGGCATTACCGCTCAATATTCGGAGGTATGTCTCCTTAAAACGCTCGAGAAACAAACGAATATCAGGGTCTATATGCGCTACTTTAAAGAAATGTTTTGCCACGGATTCGATACTTTCTCCCATAATACGTTTATATGCATCGGACGTTACCGCACCGCCGAAGTCAGCACAAGTTTGAGCGAGCGCTTCGCCTTTCAACGGTTCGGAATCAACTAATGTGCCGTCCATATCAAATAAAAATGCTTTATATCTCTTTAACAAATGGACTCCCTAAGATAATTTTTTGTTTTGCAAATTACTTTTTTTTAAAATAAGAAACAAGTTAAGAAAAAAGATAAATCACAACCCCAATATTGTAGAAAAACAACAAGTCGGCAGTAACATGAAAACAAACATATCACAAGAAAAAGGATAAAAACAGGCGGTATTATTAAACAATAGGTTTTTATAATGAAAGAAAAATATTTTATATCATTTATATTTCTTATAAGCTTAAATTTACTGCAAGCGGCATATATCAATAAAAATGATGTTTGGAAATATTACGATTACGGAATGCTAAGCGAAAAAATCTGGACTCAATCAACTTTTAACGATTCACTTTGGCAGTCTGATAAAGGACCGTTCGGTAATGGCGGAAAAGCGGCAACTATGATTAATCCCAATATAACAACCTATTTTAGGAAAATATTCGAAATATCGTCGACAAAAAACATAAATGCGCTTTATTTTAATATTCTTTTACAAGGAGGCGCGGTTATCTATCTGAACGGAGAAGAAATTTTACGTATCAATATGCCCCGTGGAAAAACGAGATTTTGTATGCTGCCAATTCCGGCCGATCCGAAAATAAAACAATCGCGCTATCTTGATTATATTATTGAGGCGGACTTTTCTTTAAAAGAAGGCAAAAATATTATTGCGGTTGAAGTGCACCGAGATAGTTCAAACATGGAAAACGGTTGTTTTGACCTTAAATTATCGGGTGTTTTGCTCAATGATCCGCCGCCTGGGATAAAAAAATTAGATAAATTATGCGCTTTTTCATTTTCAATTATGAGCGATAATAAAGGCGCGGGCTTGGAAAATATTCATATGTATAAGTGCGATCGTTGGATAAAAGAGGCCGGAGATCGTTTTATACTCGGTCTGGGCGACCATGTAAAAGATAATCGTCCCAATCATTTTTTAACGCTTCTCAAAACGGACAGTTTATGGCATAACCATTTTTATCCCAATGTGGCAGACGGGGAAAACGAATATTGGGGAAAAGGGCAGGGCGATTGGGGAGCGGGTGGCCCCATATTTGATTATGTCAACTTGGCCGAACGAAAAAATGTAGTAATCCGTTCCGATAGTTGTGAATACTATGCCGTTGAAAATCATAACGGTATTACGGTGCATATTATACAGCTTCATTACTCCGATACACCTAAAAATCCGCAAATAGCTTTTAATGAAAGTTCGCGGCAATATTTAATGAATACGTTGGATAAAATTAATAAAACGGATAATGATATCATTGTTGTTTTAGCGCATACCGGCGCCTGGGTGAATCAATTAAATACCGCAAGACGTAGAAAGTTAATAAATAAAGCCGATTTGATTCTCGGTGCGACTACGCATCATTATCAAAGGTATATTTTTAAGGACGCCGATCCCGATTCGGGCGCCATCGCTTTTAATACGGGAGCGGTCGGAAACAGCGCTATAAACGGATTTTTACAAGTCCATGTGCTAAAAAATCCTACGCGCTTTGTTATACAATATCAGCAAACGGCAAAATCTTCCCGGAAGCTGCAAAAGAAGGGTTATGCTTTTCTCAAATATATCAACGGCCGCATATTTTCGGCGGATTGGAATAAAATATTAAATTTAAAATAAACCGAAATTTGGGCTTATTATCCAAAATTTTCTTGAGCTATTAACTATACTTCATCAAATTAATTAGCTTAAAACGATTTTTTATACGGGAGAAGAGCGATATGAGAACGAATTTTTCAGGATTCCAAAGTTTTGCGCTTATTTTAATCGTAATAATATTTGGCGATAAATTGTACAGCCAACCGGTTAAAGCGGAAGTTATATCCGTTAAACGGATTTTCGACAACGGCGAACATAACGCTTTTAGCGATATGATTCGTTATAAAGGATATATTTATTTAACCTTTAGAAGCTGCCCCGACGGGCACATGGTTCATCCGACCTCTTCCATTATAATTTTACGCAGCAAAGACGCCAAAGAGTGGCGGCAGGTCAATCGTTTCAACGTAAAATATCGTGATACGCGCGATCCTAAGTTGTTGATTTTTAATAATAAACTATTTGTTTATACCGGAACCTGGTATTATGGGGATCCGAAAATTAAAAGAGATAAGTTTACTATTAATGAGCATCTCGGATATGCCGTATGGACGGAAGACGGAACGGATTGGCATGAACCGGTAATGCTCGAAGGCACTTACGGGCATTATATATGGCGTGCGGCTTCATACAACGGAAAAGCCTATATCTGTGCAAGAAGAAGACACAATTTTCTTGAAATATTACCGCAGGGAGAAAACAATAGCAGTATAATGGAATCGGCTATGCTGGAAAGCGACGACGGTTTGATTTGGAAAAAAAGAGCCCTTTTTCAGCAACGATGGGGCGATGAAACCGCTTTTTTGTTTGAAAAAGACGGTTCCGTGCTGGCTGTTGCCCGCCGCGGTCGCGGCAATGCGGAATTATGCCGGTCAAAGAAACCGTGGACTGATTGGCAACGAACGGACCTTGGCGAATATATCGGCGGGCCTCTGTTGGTTAAATGGGGTAAGCGGTATCTTGTGGGCGGTAGGAAAAAAACCAAGGCGGGATATAAAACCGCTCTTTCGTGGTTAATCGATGATAAACTGCACACCTTCGCCATTCTGCCGAGCGGCGGAGATAACTCCTATCCCGGTTTTATCGAGCTGAGTCCGCAGCGCGCTCTGATATCCTATTATTCATCGCACGAAAAATATAAAAACGGCAAAGTCATGACGGCAATCTATCTCGCGGAGATCAAAATTAGCGGAGAATAGAAAAGATTAGGTATTTATAGCCGTTTAATTTTATAATTATACGTTAAACATCGTTCATTTGTTTTTAAAAAGGAAAAAGGATGAAAAAATTATTAACAATATTGTTATTGGCTTTGCTATTTTTCCTGCTTGATAGCTGCGGCAAGCTTGAGATGAAAAAAGAGATTGTTTTACGTTTGGAGCCAGGGAAAGGAAACCCGAGGAACAGCGAAGGGGATTTTATTCGATTAAAGGACGGTAAGCTGTTGTTTATTTATAGTCATTTTACAGATGGCTCCGGAGATAATGCCGGCGCTTATCTTGCAGCAAGATCATCGCTTGACGGGGGTAAAACCTGGTCCGCAAAAGATATTAAGGTTATAGAAAATGAAGGCGGTATGAATGTAATGTCGGTTTCCTTGCTGCATCTCGACGATAACAGAATAGCTCTGTTTTATTTGCGAAAAAATTCCGAGCATGATTGTATTCCGTATTTGAGATTTTCCACCGATGAAGCAAAAAGCTGGAGCGACCCTATTCGTTGCATTCCCGACAGCGGTTATTTCGTTGTAAATAACGACCGTCTTGTACAATTAAATTCAGGACGATTGATTTTTCCCGCTTCGCTGCATATTAATCAAAATGCCGTGGGGATTATACGCTGCTATTATTCCGACGATATAGGGAAAACATGGCAAAAAAGCGCCGAAGCCGCTAATCCCGATACGGCAATAACACAGGAACCGGGGCTTGTCGAATTGAAAGACGGAAAATTAATGATGTTCTGCCGCACCGCTTCCGGCGTTCAATATATTTCCTATTCATCCGACAGGGGAGAAACATGGACGAATTTAACGCCGAGTAATATTAAATCCCCGCTCTCGCCGGCTTCTATCGAGCGAATACCGAAAACAGGCGACCTACTGCTCGTTTGGAACAATAATTATCAGGCAATGATTGACGGTGGTAAACGAACGCCCTTTAATCTCGCCATTTCTAAAAACGAAGGAAAAAAGTGGGAGAAAATTAAACCCATTGAAAGCGACCCTAACGGATGGTATTGTTACACGGCTATTGCGTTTGTGAACGATCATGTTCTGCTTGGACATTGCGCCGGCGACCGCGCCAAAAACGGCGGTCTTGAAACAACACAAATTACGCGTCTAAATTTGCCGTGGGTTTACGGGGAGGCAACGGCAAAACCGTTGATAAAGGAAAATAAAGCGGGAGCAATAACGCTGGAATGTTCCGATGCGAACGCTAAAATTTATTACAGCTTAAATCGGAAAATACCCGATAAGTTTTATAATGAAACTATTAAAATTTCACGAACAACGCCTATTTATGTACAGGCACAAGCGTCCGGTAAGACAAAAAGCGAATTGGTAAGCGCTTATATCGGCACAAAAATACCACAAGCGGCCTTGGAGGGCTTTATCGACACTAGCAAAGGGATTCAATACCGATACTATGAAGGCGAAACGAATAACACAGCCGGAATTAAAAAACTAAGCCTAAAAAGAAAAGGTGTTGTCCATAAATTTGATATCGATAAACGCGAACGAGATACAAACCTTGCTTTTGTTTTTGACGGTTTTCTTAAAATACCACAAAAAGGACAATATACCTTTTATCTCGGCTCTAATGACGGCAGTGTTTTTTTGCTCGATGACTTTGAATTGATCAATTTGGACGGCCCACATGGCTATTTTATGGATTCTACATTAATCACACTGGCAAAAGGGCTGCATAAAATTAATATAAAGTATTTCCAATTGAAGGGCGGCTTGGGTTTGCGTTGCTTATGGAAAGGCCCTGGTTTTGCCAAACAGGAAATTTCGGGGCAAGCATTATATCATTTACAAGGTAAGTAGGTTATAAATTACTCAAGTTTCGCAGTTAATTTTTATAGCTATATCAAGGCATAATA
>CAYRJN010000013.1:0-33724 GCA_964424545.1 uncultured Calditrichaceae bacterium | reverse complement strand
TGGTATATAACCTAATTTAAACGATTCCTGTTTGATAATACTATGAATATTGTCATTGAGATACCGACGGCATGTCAGCGCAACAACTTTATAGGAATCGCTCCCGTTCCTCTCGGCATATCCCGACAATTTGTTACGATGACAGAAATATGGAACCGAGCAGTTTTGCTATAAATAAAAAATTCATCCCGAAATGTGATTACTTACGGAATGAATTTATATATTATTTGTGAAAAATAAAAGTGTATTTATTTTACGAGGGGCCGAACCTGATTATTCAACCAGTTTACAAATTCCAACTGGCGAATTTCATCGGATAGTAAGTCATCATCGATGGCATGCTGCCAGCGCAGGTCTTTGCGGGTTGAATCTTCATAGATCATTTCCAAATTTTTCACGTAATTCATCATATCGTCATGATTTCTAAAATAACCTTCGCGCGTTAATTTTTCCTCTCTCGCAATGATCAACCGCGCCACTTCTTTCAGGTTATATTCGGGATGATACTGTGTCGCCCAAAATACGCCGTTCTTATGCCGCACTTCAACCGCCTGCACCGGCGTAAAATCATTCGACGCTAAAATTATCCCGCCTTCCGGCACTTTTGTAATCATATCGTCATGACTGATAAAACCGTCAAAAACAGGCATTTTACCTTCATACATGGGATGTTGTTTCCCCTCGGAAGTTAAGAAAACTTTCCGTGCCACACCCATCTCGCGCCCTTTGGGATTCGGTTTTACTTCCCCGCCCGCCGCGTAGACCGCCATTTGAGCCGCCCAGCAGCTGCCGAACTGCGGAAGGGCGTATTCATACGCGTCTTTGGATAAATCGACAAGCTTTGTTACGCGCTCGTCTTCGGTGTGATATATTGTAAGATTACAGCCCGGCCACAAAACAGCGTCAAACTCTTCCACTTCCCTACCTCGCGGTAAATCGACTCCGGGATCGCTGGTATAAAAGATTTCGTATTCGGCATCAGGCATATGCTGCAATAATAATTGCGCATAAAGTTTTCCGGCTAATGTAACGCCCACCTCATCAAACTGATCTCGACTGGATTTGGAATATCCGTCCGGAATAAGAAATTTCAACTTTCACTCCTTGTTTATTGCTACTCAATTGTATTGGAATTTCAAAGAAATAACGCAATGCAGACATTCTTCGTATTCTTTATATATTATCCGCATTCTTGTCATCTCATAAATTGTAAATATTTTTCATAAGCGTCATCTATATTTCTGCTTCCGCAGGAACGACATAATAACGAACGCCCCTCTTTTCAATCAATCGGCCGCTCTATACTCGTACGTGAATTTCAATAAAATGACATTAACATACATTTAACCCATTATTTCAGCTACGCACAATCGAAAGAAAATCCATCCCATTGTATATTTAAGCGATGTCTTCTTATCCCGTTCGCGGGGGATAATGGAGATGAAAAGTATGTTATTTTTATCCATTAATTTAGGAGCCGATGATCATCCTATTTTTTCTATTATCTCAGGAAGTTTGCGATAATCGTTAAAAACGGCATCGGCTTGCGTACGTTCACTTCCTCGGTCTAAAGACGCGGTGCAAAGAACGGCTTTCATTCCCATTTTTTTGGGCCCGAGAATATCATTATGCTCTCGGTCACCGATATGCACAACCTCATGCGGCTGTACATTGAAATTTTTAAAAGATTGTTCAAAAACGAGACTTTCTGGTTTGGCGCAGCCTATTTCATCGGAAAATACGAAAGAATCAAAATATTGCAATAAATCCTCGCCTTCAAGAATTTGTCGTAAGACTCTTCCCGGACTAAAAATCGCATCGGAAATAACACCCAATTTATATTTACCGTGCAGCGCCTTAACGGCTTGGTGAACGCCGGGGATAAAATCGGGACGAAATTCCAATTCCATCTCTTCGTGCAATCTCACCGCTTCTTTCAGTTCATCGACATCAAGTTCAACCTTTAAAGCTTTAAATATGATAGTCAAGCGCTCTTCAACCGTCCAGGTTACATGCTGATCGTGCCACACTTTTCGAAAGGCTTCATCGACCGTATCATATACAATATTAACAAATTCACGCTCAACATTTTTATGACGATTAGCATAATCAAAAACAATATCGCGCCGCTCCTCTTTCTTAGACGCCCTGCCCGCCGCTTTTCGCTTTGGCTCGTCGCTGTCGTCAATAAATACCGTATCCCACAAATCAAACGTTATGGCCTTAATCATAGCTTTACTCATTTCTATAAAATATTTTTTAACAAAGCGACGACGTCGCCTTTTTCAACCTTTTTCGGATTTAACGGATAACAGGGATCGCCTATGGCATAATCTTCTATTTTCTGAAGCTGATCTTCCGAAATCCCCAAACTGCTAAGACTTTTTAACATCCCGAGCGAATCAAGCCATTTTTCGAGCGTTTCAATAACCGACTCCGCCGTATTCTCGCAATCGATTATAGAGCCGAGAGACGCATATTTCTCTTTCACTTTCTCATCGGAAAGGTTATAACGCATTACTTCCAGCATTACCACTGCATTGGCCAGCCCGTGATGCATATCATAATAGACGCCAAGCGCGTGAGCTATGGCATGATTTAATCCCAAACCTTTTTGAAAAGCAATGGCGCCCATTGCCGAAGCCATCAACATCTCGCCCCTTGCAGCCATATCGGAACCGTTTTCCACCGCTATCGGCAGATTTTTATAACAACGTCCCAAAGCTTCTTTGGCCATACCGTCAGCCATGGGATGAAAAACATCCATTATATAGGCTTCCAAATTATGCACAAAAGCATCCACGCCTGTTGCCGCTGTCAGTTTCGGCGGTAAAGAAAGCGTGATTTCAGGGTCGAGCACGGCTATATCCGGCATCATATAAGGCGAAAAGATAATGGTCTTTTTGTTGGTGGATTTAACGGTAATGACGCTGCTGCGCCCCACTTCGCTGCCCGTTCCCGCCGTAGTGGGGATAGCGTAAAAAGGCGGCATATTATTTCGGATATATTTATCCCCGCCTTTCATATCGTCATATTTTTCAAGCGGACCGTCATGCGTGGCCATAACCTTAATCGTTTTGCCCGCATCGATGGGCGAACCGCCGCCGAGCGCCACGATAAATTCACAGCCGTTTTCTTTGTAAACTTTAGCGCCGTCGTATACATTATCGTCGGTCGGATTGGATTTTACGCCGCTGAATGTTACAACCTCAATCCCTTGCTCATTGAAATAATCACGCAGTTTTTGAGCGGCGCCGACTTTTTCTATTCCGTCGTCGGTAACAAGCAGTCCTTTTTTATATTCGCCCTCTTTAACGATAGCGGTAAAATCTTTCATCGCTCCCGGACCATATTCGATCCTTGTGGGATAAGTATAAGTATGTCTTTTATCAGGCATTGTCCTACTCCCTGCTTTTATTAAATATTTTTTATTCCATCATGACATTAAAATCATATAAAAACATAGTAAAATTGCCTTTTTAATCCCGCCATGATGGAAATTTTTTCAACTTGGCTATAAACAGATTTCTCTCCGCTTTTATTAAGCAACTTACAAAGCAATATTTTTAAACAAGTTAATATCACAACTTCATTATTGCGTTTTAACGCGCAGATGATATGATTTAGGCCTTGTTAAATGTTCATAACCTACGGCGGATAACGTACAGCCCCTGCCCGAATCTTTCACGCCCACCCAGGCAAGATAGGGATCGAGATAGTCGCAGCGATTCATAAACCAAGTTCCCGTTTCAACTTTATCGCCAATGGTAACGGCCGCATCTTCATCCTGCGTCCAAATGGAAGCGGTCAATCCGTAAGGACTGTCGTTCATCAATTTCAACGCCTCTTCATCGTCGTTCACTTTCATAATTCCAACAACGGGGCCAAAAGTTTCTTCTACCATTACATCCATATTATGATCGACGTCAACCAATACTTGCGGCGCAAGATAATTCTCTCCCAAACTCGTTTCGGGAAAAAGAGCGGGATCGATTAGAGCGCTCGCGCCTGCTTTCAGAGCCGATTCAATGTGGCTGCGCACTGTTGCCGCGCCGCTTTTTTTGGCAACAGGGCCGATGGTTGTTTCTTTATCGAGCGGATTGCCTAATTTGTATTTTTTGGTCAATTCAACAAAACCTTCGACAAATTTATCGTAAACGTCTTTATGGACGTAAATACGTTCAATTCCGCAACATGATTGTCCGGCATTAAAGAAAGACCCGTCAACCAGATTTTCAACGGCAAAATCAAGATTTACATCGGGACGCACATAGGCCGGATCTTTTCCGCCAAGCTCCAATCCGACGCCGATAAAGCGCTCGGCCGCGACTTTCTGAATTTCATAACCGCCTTGAACAGAACCCGTAAAGGCCACAAAACCCACGCGTTTATCTCTAATGGTATTAGCCGTATCCTGATGGCTCAAGTGCAAATATTGGAATAGACCTTCGGGTAAACCGGCGTCTTTAAAAGCATCGGCAAAGCGTTCGGCTACCAAAGGCGTTTGCGCGGAATGTCTTAATAACACGGCATTACCGGCTAATAAAGACGGAACAATGGAGTTAATGGCAATCAGATAAGGATAATTCCATGCCGGCACGACAAAAACAATTCCAAGCGGTTCCCTGCGAATATAGCGATTAAAACCTTCTTTTTCCTCCACCAAAACGTCTTCCAAAGATTTCTCGGCTAACTTTATCATTCCCGTAGCGCGTTCAACGGTTCCGCGTACCTCAAAGGGCGTATGAGCAATAGGCCGTCCCATTTGCCATGTTAATTCTTCGGCAATGCGATCGGTATAGCTTTCAAAAGCCTTAACAAACTTTTCCATATATTTCTTGCGCTCGGATACGGGCGTTTCACGCCAAGATTTTTGCGCTTTTTCCGCAAGCGTTAAGGCTTTATCAATATCTTCCGATCCATGCAGGGACAATTCTTTATACACTTTCCCGTCAACGGGAGAAATAACTTTAAAAGTATCACTCATCTATAACCTCCTATAAAATAAATTTATAATGCAATTTTACGCGCTTAATGACAGATTAAAGATTTTATTGTCAAGAGATATAGAGAATAAATTGTTTATAATCGATTTTTGACAAGACAATTAAGTTACGATATAAATTCGTTTTATGCAAACGAATTCGAGTATATATAAGCATAAAATTAGGAATTAATGCCTCACTTTTTAAATAACGTAACGATATCTTTATAAATAGTTTCCAAACGAAAAATAGAAAATTTTAAAATACGCGTAGATATAAAGAAGATATTACTTCCGATAGGGGCTTATTTTAATTTGATTGACTTCTTCATAATAAGATTGTTAACGTGACGGCTGTGCGTTTTTCAAAAGAAATGATATAAATTGATCTTTCCCACAGGAAATAAAATATACGCTAACTTATATTAATCAATTCCATTCGTTCTTTAAATTTTGTCAGCAATTGATGATGCAAACCCACATGTTTTGGCAATCTTAACTGCGGATCTTTTTGCACTATTTCAAATGCATCGCGACGGGCATATTCCAATATTTCTCGATCGCGTATGGGATTGGCCAGCTTAAAATCGGGCATACCGCTTTGCTTGGTTCCGAAAAAATCGCCCCAGCCGCGCAACGCCAAATCCTTTTCGGCGATAAGAAATCCGTCGTTTGTCTCGATCATAATTTTCATACGCTCTTGAGCTATTTCGCCGATATTATGCGGAGTTTTTAAAATACAATAGGATTTTTTATCACTGCGTCCGACACGCCCGCGCAATTGATGGAGCTGAGACAAACCGAATCGTTCGGCATGTTCGATTAACATTACGGTAGCGTTAGCCACATCAACGCCGACTTCGACGACTGTTGTTGTAACTAATATACTTATCTCATTGCGCTGGAAACTTTCCATTATTTCTTCTTTTTCAGGCGTTTTCATCTTTCCATGAAGCAATCCTACTTTCATGTCCTTAAACGGTCCGGATGTTAATAACTCAAATCCATTTTTAGCCGCCTTTAAATCCATCTTTTCGCTTTCTTCGACCAGCGGATAAACAATGTAGGCCTGTTCGCGCGCGGCAATTCTTTCGCGAATAAATTGATAAATTTTATCGGCTGCATTGTCAAAACGCCAGGCGGTTATTACCGGTTTACGGTTAGCAGGCAGTTCATCCAATACCGAAACATCCAAATTACCGTAAGCCGTTAACGCCAGTGTACGCGGAATAGGCGTAGCCGTCATTACCAGCGTATCCACATTTTGTCCCTTAAACATTAACGCGCCGCGCTGCATTACGCCAAAACGATGCTGTTCGTCGATAACAACCAAACCGAGATTACTAAACCCGACCGAGTCCTGTATCAAGGCCTGCGTGCCGATAACGATTTGCGGGCGTCCGCTTTGTAATTCCGTTTTTAATATTTCACGTTGAGATTGCTTTGTTTTTCCCGTTAAAAGATTGACGTTCACTTCAAACGGGGTCAGCATGCGACGAATATTAATATAATGCTGTTCGGCTAATATCTCGGTAGGCGCCATTATGGCCGTTTGATAGCCGTTATCAACCGCTATTAACATGGCCATTAAAGCGACTAGCGTTTTCCCCGATCCCACATCACCCTGTAACAAGCGATTCATCGGTTCATTGCGGCGCATATCGTCTCGTATTTCTTTCACAACGCGTTTTTGTGCTTGCGTCATTTCAAATGGCAAAGATGAAAATAATTTTTCCAACAATCCGCTTTTTTTAATAAAAGCGATGCCCTGCGTACGGTTTTTAACATGCGTTTTTTGTAAAGCAAACATCAATTGCAAATAAAAAAATTCTTCGTACTTAAATCGTTCAACAGCTTTATCGAGTTTGTATTGCGATTGCGGCAGATGCATTTGCAATAATGCTTCGCCCCGTTTTTGAAAAGAATACTTTTTTATCAAATCATGCGGAAAAGGCTCAATAATATTTTTTAATTTATCTCTAAAAAGATGCGAGTATATTTTCCGAAAAGTCCCCGAAGCGAGTTTGACCTTTTTGAATTCTTCCGACCCATGATACAAAGCGATAATTTTACCGGTATTTAACAGCTCTCCGATTTCACTGTCACCGAGCCGGTCATAGTTAGGATGCGTTATTTGATACCCGCGATAAAATTGCACTTTCCCCGATAACGATACCCACTCGCCTACTTTAAACAGATCTTTGAAAAAATGAATGGAATTGAACCAAACGGCTTCAAGGATACCCTTGCCGTCGCTAATAACGAGATAAAAAACGGGTTTACGCAAGCGGCGTACGCCAAGGGCTTCAATTCGTCCGATCACAGTAACATCCATATCCGGTTGAAGCTGATCCATAGATATAATATTACTGCGATCCACATATCGTCGAGGAAAAAATTCAATTAAATCGAAAAGCGTTACAATGCCCTTTTTAGCAAGAACAACCGCCCGTTTCGGTCCGATTCCTCTTATATATTGCAAAGGATATTCTTGTTTTTCGGAAGGCGACATAAAAATAAAAGAATTTGAGGGTTCTATGGAACGATTTTACCGTCATCCAAATGTATAATTCGGCTTGCGGCTTGTTCTATTTGATCGTCGTGGGTAACGATAACCAAAGTCTGATTTAATTTTTTATTAATATCAAGAAGAAGATTATATAAAGCCTCGCTATTATGTTTATCAAGATTTCCGGTCGGTTCGTCGGTAAGTAATGCCTGCGGATCGTTTATTAATGCGCGCGCCACGGCCACCCGCTGCTGCTCGCCGCCGGAAAGTTCTCCAGGTTTATGATGGATACGATCGGAAAGGCCGACTTCATTTAAAATGTATCTGGCGTATTCTTCTTTTTTTGCAAGGTTATCGTTTCCATACATCATCGCCGGAATCATAACATTCTCCAAAGCGCTAAACTCCGGTAACAGATGATGAAATTGAAAGACAAAACCGACCTTTTTATTACGATATTTAGCCAAAGCGTCGCCTTTTAACTGTTGCACATTCTGCCCGTTTAAAATAACTTGCCCCGAAGACGGGCTGTCTAACATACCGATTAAATGCAACAAAGTGCTTTTTCCCACTCCGGACGGCCCCATTATGCCGACAACCTCGCCTTTAAATATTTCAAGGTCTATGCCTTTTAAGACATCAACCGCTTGTGGCCCGGAATTATAGGTTTTATATACTTTTTTCAATTCAATTATTTTATTTGTCATTTTTTACCTTTTGTAAATTTATCTATGAAAGCGAATAGAGTATATTTACTCATAGCGTATCGCTTCCACCGGCTCCAATTTGGACGCTTTATAAGCAGGATAAGCCGACGCCGTCAGGCTTAAAAATATTGCTACGGCGGAAATATACATAAAATCGCTCCATTTCATTAATATCGGTAGAAAATTAATAATATAAACATCCGGCGGCAGGGCGACAATATGATATTTTAATTGCAGGTAACCGATTGTATAGCCGATTATATTACCGAGAATTGTACCGATTAAACCGACGAGTAAACCTTCAAATAAAAATATTTTCAAAATACTCCTCGATGTGGCTCCCATGGAAATCAGTATCCCGATTTCTTTCGTTTTTTCCATTACGACCATAATCAAGGAACTGACAATATTAAACGCGGCTACCATAATTATCAAACTTAAGATAATAAAAGCGCCCCATTTCTCTATCTCCATCCAAGAAAATAATGATCGGTTCATCTCATACCACGTTATCGTTGTATAAGGATAGCCCAATTCATTTTTCATTTTCTCGGCGATCTCTTTTGCTAATTGATAATCATCCAATTTTATTTCAATCTGAGAAACGCCGTTCCCGAGATTAAACAATTTTTGCCCGTCTTTTAAAGATATATATGAAAAAATCTTGTCAATTTCATAATAACCGAATTCAACCAAACCGGCAACGTAAAACTGCATTAGATTCGGCATGGCAAAAACGCCGCCCTCTTTAGGCATAGTCCATACCGTTACCACATCGCCGATATTGGTGGCATGAATGGCATCGGCAAGGTACTTCCCGAGAACAATCCCGTCAAGCATCTTACCGTTTATCTCCCGCGGTCCAAAATCAACGCTGCCCAAAATCATTTTGTCGGACATAGCCAAAACGCTGTTAACCGTCGCTGGATCAACCGCCTTGATCTCCGTCGGATACTGCTTGGACTTGGATTTGATCATCCCTTCTTCAAAAATAGCGGGCGTAGCGCCTACAACATGCGGAATACCGCGCACATAATGCAGCAATGTATCGGATTCAGTCATGGTTTCGGCAAAATATCGTCGCAAATGAATGTGAGCCTGCGCGCCCAAAATACGACCGCGCACTTCATCTTCAAGACCGTTCATAACCGCCAGCACCAAAATTAATGCCGTTACGCCGATGGTAATGCCGGCAATGGAAACATAGGTAATAATCGAGATAAAGCCGGTTTTTCGCTTAGCACGCAAATAACGTTTGGCAATAAAAAATTCAAATGACATTATTATTTATTCTCCGGTTTCATTTGCGGAAAGAAAATAACATCGCGGATACTCGGTTGGTTGGTAAGCAGCATTACCAGGCGGTCAATTCCTATGCCCAATCCCGTTGTAGGCGGCATACCGTATTCCAAAGCGCGTAAGAAATCTTCATCTAACATTTGAGCTTCGTCATCGCCTTTTTCACGCAATTTCATCTGTTCCATAAATCGTTCCCGTTGGTCAATAGGGTCGTTTAATTCGCTAAAAGCGTTGCCCACCTCTTTGCCGCCGATAATCGGTTCGAAACGTTCTACAAGACGCGGATTATCGCGATGCTTTTTTGCCAACGGCGACATTTCAATAGGATAATCCATGATAAAGGTCGGCTGTATTAATTTCGGCTCCACCAATTCACCGAATATTTCATCGATTATTTTCCCTGCGCCCATTTCCGCTTCAATTTCAATATTCAATTCTTTCGCAACTTTACGCAATCCGTCCTCATCAAGAGCGCTAATATCTTTTCCCGTAAACTCCTCAATCGCTTCAAACATAGGCAGCCTTCTCCATGGCGGCGTCAAATCAATATCATGCCCGCGGAATTGAATCTTAGCGCTGCCGAATACGCTGAGAGCGACATGATTAAATAATTGCTCCACAAAATCCATCATCCACTTATAATCCTGATAAGCCGCATAAAGCTCCACCTGCGTAAACTCTGGATTATGAAAGCGATCCATTCCTTCGTTTCTAAAATCTTTGGCAAACTCATAAACGCGATCAAACCCGCCTACAATTAAACGCTTAAGATACAACTCGTTAGCAATGCGTAAATAGAGCGTCATATCCAGTGTATTGTGATGCGTAGTAAAGGGCCTTGCCGCCGCTCCGCCGTATAAGGGTTGTAAAATCGGCGTTTCTACTTCCAAAAATTCATTTTTATTTAAAAATTCTCGGATAGCCATAATAATTCGGCTTCTTTTTTCAAACACGGATTTCACTTCGGGATTGACGATCAAATCTACATAACGCTGACGGTAACGCAATTCTTTATCGGCAAATTCATCATAAACAATCTTCTCGCCGTCTACTTCTTTTTCTTTTACGATAGGCAACGGCCGCAACGACTTAGTTAGCAATTCAAACTTTTTAGCAAATACGGAAACTTCACCCGTATGCGTTTTAAACACTTCTCCGGTAATACCGATCAAATCGCCGATATCCAGCATTTTAAATAATTCAAACGCTTCATCACCGATCTCATTTTTCCGAATATAAACTTGAATTCGCCCTTTATGATCCTGAATATGACAAAAAGAAGCTTTCCCCATCAAACGCACGGACATAATTCTTCCCGTTACTCCGACCTCTTTGCCTTCCAAATCTGCAAAATTATCAATCACGTCCTGCGAAAAATGCGTTCTATTGTATTTATAGGGATAGGGATTAACGCCCATCTCTCTGATTTTATCTAACTTTTCAATTCTTACCTTCACTAATTTATTTATATCTTCCTGCATGGATACTCCTGTTTACAATTTTTAATTATGAATTACCGAACATCTTCAAATATTCTTGTATAAATTTATCCAAATCGCCGTCCATAACCTGTTGAATATTACTTGTTTCAACATTTGTGCGATGATCTTTAACCATGTTATAGGGATGAAAAACATAAGATCGAATCTGACTGCCCCATGCAATATCTTTTTTAGAACTTTCGATCTCTTTCATCTTCTCTTTTTGTTCTTCCAACTTCAATTGATATAACCGCGAAGCCAGTATTTTCAGGGCATTTGCTTTATTTTTATGTTGAGAGCGTTCATTTTGGCATTGCACAACAATATTTGTCGGTAAGTGCGTAATGCGGATAGCCGAATCCGTTTTATTAACATGTTGCCCGCCGGCGCCGCTGGCTCGATAAGTGTCAATGCGCAAATCCTGCGGGTTGATTTCTATATCGATACTATCGTCAATCTCAGGCGTCACAAACACAGAGGCAAACGATGTATGTCTTCGGCTGTTGGAATCAAACGGCGAGATTCTAACCAGACGGTGTACGCCCGCTTCGGCTTTTAAGTAACCGAAAGCATATTTACCTGTAATTTCTATAGTTACGCTCTTTATACCCGCTTCGTCGCCGGATTGCAAATCCATAACCTGCGATTTGAAATTGTGCCGTTCGGCATAACGTAAATACATACGCATCAACATACCCGCCCAATCCATACTTTCCGTACCGCCGGCGCCGGGATGAATGGTCAATATGGCATTGCGCGCATCGTCCTTTCCGCCCAACATGCGACGGAATTCCAATTCCGATAAACCGACATCAATTATTTTAATTTGGGATTCAATCTCTTTTTCCGTCTCCTTATCGGGTTCATCTTCATACAGCTCAATTAAATATTCGATCTCTTCTATTTTCTCAGCGCAATCATTCCACTTATCAACCCAATCTCTGCGTTGATTTATCTCCTGCAGTACATTTTGCGCTTCTTCGCGATTATCCCAGAAACCATCTTGAATCGTTTTTTTTTCTAATTGTTCTATTTCATTTTGTTTGGTATCGATGTCAAAGATAACCCCGAAGATTTTCCAACCGCTCTTTAGATTTTTTCACAAATTCAATAATATCAGACTGCATTTAATTCTCTATCCTTTTTATATGACATTTTTCATAATAATGTTTCAATATTTGTTCAAAATTTTTTCCTTTTTTCGCCATTACCGACGCCCCGACCTTACATAAACCGATACCATGTCCCACGCCACAGCCGATTAAGGTGAAATTATAAGGAACGCCGTCTCCGTCCATCTCCGATTCAATTATAAAACAGGAACTTTTCAATCGAGATTGCGACAAGGCGGAACGAATATTTAATTCGCCCATTATTGTAATATTTTTCAAACTTCCGAGAATCTGAATCTCTTTAATTCGCCCTGAAACGCTTCTTTCAACGGGAATAAGTTCATATATCAATCCCACATCTTCGCCCGTTTTTTGCTTTATAATCGAATGAAGCTCTTCTCTTGTATAAAAAACCTCCCAGCGAAACGATGTCGCTCCATCGCTCATCGATGCAAGGGCCGGTTGACTAATTAAATTACAAAATACATCGGGACGTCCCAATACCCATTTCTTAAGATCGTCTTCTTTTGTTAAATCATAAATCTCGGACGCCTCTTTGTCGTTATCCATACGGCCTTGTAAATATTCCGTGTCGTCCCGTAACCAGACGCCGCCGACCGTATCCGTATGCCCGCCGCAAGAGTATGAATAAAAAGCGTCGCATATTTTATCATTATAAGCGATAACCTTATTTTCGGTAGCGGAAACGGCATCTTTAATAACATCGTTGGCAAATTCTTTTCCAAAATACCGCATACAATGACCGTCATTACAAAAATCAAACGATTCATTATAATGTCTTTGACCGTAACGCGCATAAATATTGCTTCTGCATACAACCGCCATCGATTTTGCAAATTCCAAGGAAACATTACCGCTTATCTCGGAAATTAATACGCCTTTAATATAATCCTCAACGCCGACTATGTTAATACCGGCCAGTTTGCCGTCCGAATCTACCCGAATCGTTAGTCCGCCTTGATAAAAAAGATTCTCATATACGGGCCTTTTTTTTATCCTTTTATTTACATGCAAATGATGCAGTTCAAATTCAGCCGAAATATTTTTTGGTATTATCTTTACCGAAGAATTAAATTCATAAACATTTTCCCCGTCCGGATCGAACATTTCAAGCGATAGTATACCCTCTTTTATTTTCTTTTTATGCATTCTGCAATGATTTAATTCGCCGTATTTTACCAATTGCGATTTTGCTTCGTCTTCACTGTTATAGGGCCCTGCAAGGCATACATATTTTCTATTATTTGTGATTATCTTTTTTTTATCTAAAACATTACCGCCGATTTCCCGATAAAAGACTTTTTTTAAAGTTTTTTTATATTTCGACGTTTTATTTTTTATAAACTCCCGATTCTCTGATTCATGCAAAACGATATAATATTCAAATTCCGAAAGAACGGCTTCCTTTATTTTTAAGCGGTATAGATGACTCTTTTTAAAATCAGCCTCAAGTATATTTCCATCTTTATCATAAATATCAAAATCATGGGAAATATATTTAAAATCAACTTGATTCTGACCTTCAAAAATACATACTTCCAAAACAGATTTTCCAGAATCTATATCTTCTTTTAAAGCCAAATCCATAAGAAAAAATCCTTTGATTTTAAAAATTAATTCATTTTAATATAAAGATTAAATTAATTTATATCAAGATATTCAAATACGGATTAAAAACGGTGGGTAATACTACTCATACAATAATAAAAAAAACCCGCGCGAAGCGGGTTTTTTTTATTTATTATTTTAACTCCTAATTGCCTTCTTCCTCGAGAATCTGTTTAAGCTCTTCTAATTCCTGCTCGGCTTGCTTTCTTTCTTCTTTCAGTTTCTCCAATTCTTGTTCGATATTTTCAGATTCTTCACGCTCTTTCAAAATGTTCTGGAAGTAATCAACGCGCTTATTAAAGACTTCTCGTTCGCGTTCCGTTGCCGTTTTACCGCTTACGCCAATGGGCAGTATTTTAAAGTTTACGCCCAATTGCACCTTCCAAGATGGATAGACGGGTAAATCTCTATTCTCAAGGTTTGCTCCTCTATAAGAGCTATACTCACCGCTGCTTAATCTAAAGTCAACGCCGAGATCAATGGACATCCAGGATAAGGCTTTATAACGCATTGCAGGACTAATATACATCCAATCGTCTCTTGAATAGACAAAGGAATCAGGCTGTACCAAATAACTCATGCCGTTAAATTCAAGCATAAAATCAAATTTTTCCGTTGGATAGACAAGCCCCAAACCGTATTGCAACTCCTGAGCATTAACGGAAGACGCTAAACGACCGTATTGGAGACGACCGGCGTCATTATGGTTCCACCAGCCCAAATTCAAACTGGCGCTGAAAGCGCGTTCCGGTAGGTAGGGATCGGAAAAATAGGTTAAAGCCGTCGAAAGACCGTACTCGACGCCGCCGCTTTGATATTGAGCCATTGAGTAATTCCACTTTTCGCCTGTGAAAAATTTTGACGCTATAATTCCGGAAAACATAAACATTCTTTTGGCAAAAGCATAATTACCGAATTTCATCATCAAAGTAATGTTATCGGGTAAATTATATTTTTTCTCACCCGTTTGCGTATCCTGATAAATCATCGTAGCCATAGTTAAATCAAGATGATTAACGATACCATAGGTAAAATTAATATTACCCTGCGCAACCCAGGCATTGAGCTCCTTAAAATCCGACGGTTTTAACGATGGGTCGCCAATGTATTTGGCTAATTTTGTCCAAAAATTCATATTCGTTTTCAATACTAACCTACCCGGTTCATACGTCCTGGCTGTCTGGGTATGTATTAAAGTATAACTTCCGTTCGGCAGCTGGCCATACGCTGATACTGACAATAGAAACAGAATAATGTAGCCGAGCTTTTTCATATTTACCTCCCTAAACCTTCGTATTTATCATTATGTAGAAAAAGTAACGTGAGTATTAAACGTAATCTAATTAATTTTTTAACAGATATCAAGATAAACTATTGAAAACATAAAGAGTTATCCGCTAATCTTCCAATTTTTTTTGTAAATCTTCAATTTCTTTATCGATTTCATCGCTTACTTTACGGATATTCATGATCTCTTTTTGAGTTTTATGCGACTTTTGCTCTTCCTTATATATTTTATGCTTTAATTTCGCCTTTTCCTGTTCCTTCGGATTATCGTAGTACGCGAACTCCTGTAAATTGCCAAAAGCGAAACTTATGCCGAAGTTCACCTTCCATGGAACGTACATTTTAGGCAAATTCAAATGTTTAGCGGGATGACGCATCCATGTAGGTATATCGCACTCATCGCCGGACAGACGAAAATCTACTCCAAAATCCAAAGAGAATTTATTGGACGCCTTGTATTTTATACTCGGAGAAAAATAGGTGTAATTGCCATTGCTGTATACAAAACTATCCGGATCGCTTAAATAATACATACCATTTAATTCAAACCGAAAATCCAAATGCGTTGTCGGAAAGACAATAGCAAGAGCCAAATCCATATTGCCCGAATTCTGGGAACCGGATAACATTTGCCCTCCCGACAGCTTATAGAGATCAACGCCTTTTTCATTATGATTCCAATATCCCAAATTAAAATGAAAATTAAGTTTTTTATCCATTAAATAGTTATCGCTGTAATATGTAACGGCCCATTTAATGCCGTATTCAAACGGCGCGCCGCTGGAGAACTCCGACCAAAGATAATTATGATATTTAGCCGTGGGGAATCTAAATCCGGCGATGACAGCCTGATGAAAATGGTTGTCGACGAATGAAAAAGAACCGCCGCGCAATGTCAAAAAAAGATCATCGGGAAGGTTGTTATCTTCCTTAATATTGGTATCCTGATAAACCCGAATACCAATTGTCGCGTCAAAATGATTCATAATTCCATAACAAACCGATAAATTATCGCCGACTGTCCAATAATTGTTAGCGCGCAAATCTTTTGACGGTATTGACGGGTCGCTTAATTCGGAAGCTTTTGAATAAAAATTTAAATTGTTATAAATTACCCACTTCCCTGGATTGAGCGTGGTTGCGTCATAAGTATGCATTAATGTTCTAAAATTATTTGTCATTTGCGCCATTAAACCATTGGCTATCAACAAAAAGCAAATGCCTATAAGATATCTCTTCATCCTGATCTCCAGCTGGCATTAAAATTTTTTATATTTTAACTTACGGATTAACCTAAAGATATGAAATTACTAAATAAAATGAAATAATAAAAATAAAAATAATTTTTTTACGTTATTTTTATTTTTATAGTACCGGAATTTCAAAAAATTAACAAATTTCAGACATTTTTAATATTATTTTAAACTTCATTTTAATATTTTATAGGCTTTAAATATTTTTTGCATAGGCTCTATTTCAATATGTCCGATTAAATCGAGAATGAATAATAATTGTGCATCATACAATTATTCAAACATGTGCGCCCCTGTTGTCATTCTCGTATGTTTAAGCGGGAATCTGAATCTTCCTATTAATGATTCATATTCTCCAATTCATCGGGGCATGGCACTCTGACGATTCCACCCATGTTTTTTTCATTGATCACATTGCAAAGTTATGTCCTTTGATATAACGCCGCACTATATTCTATTGGCTAAAACAAAAACATTGACTATAATCGCCACATCGCGCATAAAAGCCACAATATTAAGGAAAATATTAGTTAAGCTTCCTGGGACGACAACCGTATCGCCAGGCTGCAATATCGGAAGCATCCCGCTGTCGCCCGTCTTTAGAAATTCCTCCACATCCACTACAATCACTTCCTGATTTTTACGTACAATACGGACTTCGCTCAATCTGGAATTTTCTTTCGGTCCGCCTGCGGAGGATATCAAGTCGATTAAAGTATAGGAGCTGGGAATGCTATAAATTCCCGGACGCTGCACAAATCCCCATAAGTTTATATTTATCAATAAGATATCACCGCTTCCGAGTATATATTGAGCCGGCCTGTCCGATGTTTGAGGATAATTCAGTCCCGCGCCCGTATTTCCATCGAAAGATTGCGCATTTGCGGTAATAATAGAAATAAAAAAAATAAAAAGAATGAACGATTTTTTCATTTACCAGACCACCTGATCTTAAATGTAAAATATTGCGATTGGGATTCGGCATAAATTTTCACCAAGGGATTATCCACAGGAATCTCGGGATCCTCCACCGAATCAATCCGCCAGCGGTAGCTTTTGCCATCCGTTAAAATTTCTTCTGCTTTACTCCCGCTTAACGTGTACGCCTGTTCCGGATCATATACGGTATTGAATATTTTATGAACATAGACTAACGGATGAAACGTATCGGTATAATACTCTTCTATCCTAATAATATAATACGGCGGTGTATAATCCCGCTGCCAGTGAAAAGTAACGGCGCCTCTTTGAGTAATTTCAATTCCGTTTTGAGGATCCAACAAAGTCGCCTTGGCCAATAATTTAAAAGAAACCGTATCGGACGGATCGCTCTCCAGATTATCATTGTTTACGGCCGTTATAAAATAATGATATGTCGTTCCAATTTCAACATTTAAATCGGTAAAAATAGTATCGGGATTGCCGGGATTATTAACGCCCAGCGTAAAATACAGATTATAATTAATCAAGCCGGCTTGATCCATACTCCTGAAAATTTTAAAGGATTTGATATTCTCTTCAATGCGAGGCTTATGCCACATAATCTGAATTTTATTTTCAGACCCGGGTAGCGTGCTTATTCCTTGCGTAAATTCAAGGGTATCGGCGCCTTCCGGACGCGCAATCATCAACACGCGTTTCGGAGGAACGGGATTGTCCGGCCCCGTTGTATTACAAGAAACAAGCAATAAGATCAAAAATAGTACTATCAGTAAACGTTTCATCAAATTTTCTTATTTTTATTGTTACAACCCAAACAGCAGCGATACCCGGTGAGAGTTGCCTAGATCATGACTTTGATAGGCGTAATCGATTTTAAATTTCCAAAAGTATATTCCGGCTCCGGTAGTAAAATCACGATCGTTCATACCAATCCGCACGGCCAAAAGCGAACGATAAAGAAATTCGCCGCCCATCTGACTATACCCGTCGTAACGCGAATTATAATCAAGCGTAAAGGTAAACTGCGAATTGGCAAATTGCAACGGTTGAACATAAGCCATGCCGAACTTGAAATTTCGCTGTATTTTATCTACGGCTTTGGAATCCGTATCCCATTTTATCTGCGTATCGGTTACATCCTGAACGTTTAAACCGAAAGATAAATCGCCGACATATTCCGTTTGAAATACTTGATCAAGCGGAAAACGAATTACGCCGCCTATATCCAACCCTATTCCCGAAGCTTTTTGATTATCAATGGCTTTTCTCAACACTTTAAAATTCATGCCGTATCCAATATCTACGGGAATTTCAAAATATTGCCAACCAAGATTCATATTCCATTTTTTGTACTTGGCAAAAGTCAAATAATAAGCCTCTTCAAAACTGCTAAAGGAACCCGATGCGGGATAGTTCAGCCATAACGACGGGTCCCCGCCGAGCACTCTTTGGCCGGCTGTATGGGAATCGTCAAATAGAAAACGCGGTATATCGTCAATGCTCACGCGCATCCAGGCGAAGGAAAAGGTCGCGCTGCCGAAGACCGGTACAACGGCGCTTAAAAAACTCTGCTGTTCTAATGTATTAAACAGGTTTGCATACATGGAGGCCGCCTGAATGTTTCCGGTTAGCGCCAATCCGGCGGGATTGTAATTAAAGCCGTAAGCATCGTCGCTAAGAGCCACATAAGCGCTGCCCATTCCGAGAGGACGCCCGCCTACTCCCAATTCAAGGAACGCGCCCCCGTACTGCGTATCTTGTGAAAACACAGTTGAGAGCATAAATGTTAATATAATAATCGTTTTAATATATTTTTTCATCGCAGTTTCGCTACTTTTAACGTTGTTTTAACGATTTTGTCGGAATATTTACCCCTAAAAATTAGGAAATAAACGCCGTTGGCTACGGGCACATTATTATCGTCCGTACCGTCCCAAATCAGCTCATGATATCCGACCGTTTTTATATCGTGATCCGTTCCAATCGTTTCGTCGAGCGTAAGAGGATTAGAACGCACCAAACGCCCGGCTATATTATAAATCTTAATATTAATATCGTCAATTGTATTATTGGCAATAATATTATAGGAAATAATGGTTTCATCTTGAAAAGGATTGGGATAATTGCCATATACCTGAATTTGGAATTCGTTTGAAACGGCAAAATTAATAGTTTTCGTCGTTACGTTTCCGTTCACATCGGCAATGCTGGCTTGCAACGTATGACTACCGCTGCTTAAAACAGGATTAGCGAGTATGGAAATATAATTGGGATTGCTCAGCGTATCGGGAACGGCTATGTCATCATCGGAAAGCGGTTCGCCGTCAATTTTAAAATCAAAGCTGTTTTTAAAGTTTATACCGTTCTCATCCTGTAATAATATTGCGATGCTGGGCTTATCCGGAATCAGCATGTCGTTTGACAGCGGCCGTCCGTTTGTAGTTATCTCGATTACGGGATTCTTTTGGTCTTTAAAATGATAAACGCCTATTAATCCCGATTTGGTAACGGATGTATAAAGATTTATACCGTTTGATGAGCCCTGCTTAACCCACATTCCCATTTGCCTATCATACATAAAAGACGAAACATCCTTTAAATAACCGATGTCATAAACGGATGTGTCGAGACGACAGCTCAAAAAGGCGGGAGCGATAAAATTACTATTTTGGTTAATAATATCGATTTTTATCCCCGTAGTATCGTTCTGCCCGATTACGGATATAAATTTCAAATCTTTCTGGTCGCTTCTTTCGATATATTCGCTTAAATCACTCTTTTGAATCGCCATTACGGTAGAAGCCGTTATAGTTTTCGGAGCAACATAAAACTTCCAAATATTATTAATGGTCAGCGTATCGTTAGTGACGCCGTCAAGCGTTGTACCGATATTCTTCGAAATGAAAAAATGTGTTGTTTGAAGAACCGTTTCGTGAATATTATTTTTTTCATCCCTTTCCTCGATAAGATTTTGGGGATCAACAACAATCTTAAATCCTCTTTGCGGCGCGAATACATTGTTGCTAAAATAAACGCGTATTGTCTTTACTTCGCCGCTTTCAAAAGTATAAAAGGCGTCGGAAAAGATTACGGAATCCGCGGGTGTTATTTGATAACAAACAACTCTGACGCTGTCCATATTAACATCGGCATCATTCTTTACTTTAAATTGAAATTGAACGTTTTCAATACCGGTATACTGTTCGCTTCCCCTGATAATTTGTAAATCGGGACGATCGTCTTTAATATTTAATTTTCTCCAGCGATAAATATATTCTTTACCGTTGGCATCGTGAACTACAATATCATAAAACTTTAAACCGGCCGTAGTAAAACCGGGAAATTCATTGATCGATTGGAAAAGCGTGTCCGAAACCTGCTCCATATTTATACTGACACGATAGGAATAAACATGATTATTTTCATCAATATAATAAAAATTCTTTAACGTCATATCTCTTACAAGAAAATGACTTTCCAAAGCGACTTTGAATGAAATGCCCTCATTAACATAAGGAGTTTGCGGAACGGTCTCGATATGTTTTACGATTGACTTTTCCACGCCGATTTCGGCATAACCGTCGGCGTCTTCTATATCGTTTCCCGCATAAACTTTCACATAGATGCTATTACCGGCTAAACTATGTCCGTGAACGCTGTTCGGAACCACAAACGGTACATGCGCTTCTCCGGAATAATTGAAAACTTTTTCCAAAAGCCGATGCGCCTCATTATCGGTGATCTCCATGCGTCCGCTTCCCGATGTTATGCCGCCTGTTACGGTTATATTAATAGAATCGCCTGCCGCCGGAGTTTGATTATCGATACTAACCTGCAACGCCTTGCGCACTTTTTTGATTTCAATGGCCGGATCGCCGATAAAATTATACTGGTTAACCATTGACTCTTTTAAAACATTATAATCGAAGGTAGAGAAGCTGCCGTCGTCATAATAATAGAGAGGATTATTTAGGTAATATATTTTCATTAAATTAACCGCCTGCCCCATAGTGATTCCCTCTTCCCACAAATAGTCAAGCAAACCCCATTCAACGGCAAAATCATTATATACCCAGCCGACGCCCGAGCTGGCAAGCATAGCGATAGCGCCTTTATTCTCGGCAAGTACAAGCCGTTCGGCCAATCCGTCGCGTCCCGGATTTTCGAAAGCACCCGTGTAACAGGTCATGCTGGAGATAAAGGGCAGCCGGCCTCCGTTATTAAGACGCGCCACATCGCTGAGATTCATCAACGATACGTCTGCCCAGATTCCACCGCCGCCGTGACCGAGAAAATTAATATAGCTTACGCCGTTGTCAAAATACTCAATTAAATCAGTCGTACCTCCAAAATCGGGATCGTACTCTTCTCCGTTTTTAACGGAATTTAAACGATGACCGAAAACGGGCGAAGGCAGTTTCATATTGAGCAGTCGCAAGTTTTGAGCGCGGAACACATGATCATTGCTTAAAGCCTCAATGGTAACGGCGTCATTGCCGCTTATAAACAAAGCGGTGTTGACCCATTCTCCTATTTCGGGTGAAAACTGATATTTTTGTACCTTATCGATATAATTGGAAAGCTGCTCATTGGTGCTGACCGGGATTCGTCCAACGACTACGTCGGGAATATCATCGTCACCGGAAAGGAGTGAATAAAGATAATCCGATGCGGAGGCGCCATACTTATGCGTCTCAAACATCATGGTGGGTACCAGATCGTATTTATCCTTGTAATTATAGGAAGCGTCGCCAACAAAAACAACATACTCCAGCGGATACGATTGGTTCCAGCTATTCAACGCATAACGTAAAAAATCTTTAATAGCCAAGGGCGATTTTATCCCGTAATTGAAGGCGTCGTAAATATTGGAAACTTTGACCGCTTCGCTTTTCAAGCCTATTTTTTCTTTCAATTCTTTTAAGCGTAAAGCTTCGTCATAAAGATAGTCATTGGTAATTATAAGATAATTGGCGCTGTTATCCGTATCGGTAATCAGTTTGGACGGATCGTCTTCTTTCCATGGCTTCATTCTTGTAATAAAAACCGGTTTTTTCTTTGCTTTTTCCGTTACGGCGACATATTCTATATCGGGATCGATCACCTCGTCTTGTATGGTAATGCGATATGAGGATTCTCTATCTTCGGTATCGGTATAATAATCAACTTTACCGTTTATTATTTTGCTGACGCCCAATTTATATACGGTTATATCTTTTGAAGTAAAGCCGTCAACTTCATATTGAATAGTATAGTTATCGGGTAATCCATGCTGTAATTTAAATTTTATAAAGTCCTTATATGCTTTATATTTACGCATATAACTGATATCAAACCAGTTTAAAAGAACAATATCCGTTACATTTTCCTGTTCCATATTAACGCGAAGTTCATTAACGCCGTTTTTTAAATTGCCTTGGGGCAATCCTATGCCGCCCTCATTTGTAATAACATGCCGCGTTTGATTTTTCCATTTTTCATAAGGCATGACCTCCCCGACTTTTTCCGTGTTAAGCCATAAACTTACCTGATGACCGATTAAATTGTTATATGGCTGCTTGGCCACCGATTTTCCTCGGAATACGGCTTTAACATATACATTATTGAATGATTTTTTTGACGGGTAGGGCAAATAGCATTCATAAACTTTACTCGATACAGACGATACGCCCTGATCGTAGAACCAGTGATCCATTTCATAGGACGGTTTATCTAACCCTGCGGATTCATCGCCGAAGCGCACAAAGGTATTATCTTTTTCAAAATGTAATTTTTCCCGATATTCATTGGGTACAATTACATTATTGCCCGTGTTATAAATACCGCCGCTTTCGTTTACAAGACGACGTCCGTTGTTATCGCCCGCAATCAGCCAGTATATATTAATGTCAGAAAAAGGATCATTGTAAAGGTCGGGATATTTATCTATAAATGTCTTTTCATTTTTAACGCCCCAAAAATCAATATAATCGCCTTCGTCAAAACTTCCGTCTTCTATTCCGTTTATATAAATAGGGATTTCTCCGCCTTTATTGAACATCTGAAGTTTATGCGGATTTAAATTGGCAAGAGGAAATCCGGCCTTATCCAAATCCTCATAAGTGATTTTATAGATGCCGTTTTCCGCAACGCCGATTTTGAATACGTCGGTTTTCATTAATATATCGCGATTTTCAAGCGATGTGGATGATTCGGTAAGGCTTTGAATATTTTTATTTACAATGGGCGTCTGCGCGTAAATCTCATCGCCGTTAATAAAAAGGTCTTTGGTAAAGCGGTCGCTTTTCATTTTTCGCGTTTTTACCAAAGCCTTTGAAGAGGTTTTTGAACTGATTTTGATATGTAATTTTTTTATATAAGTAAAAGAGTTGTTATCCGGATTAACGGAAACGGGATATAATTGCAAGGCATATAAAGGAATATTTTTATACAAACCGCTGTATTTGATAACGGCAATTTTCTGCGTATTGACGATTTTAACGGTATCGGAAATTATTTTTAGATATTGTTTCTGATTAATGCGCTCTTTTTCAGTGGCAACAATCGATACGAACGGATTTTTACCGGCTATCGATATAAACTTAGTTATCAGCGGCACGAGTTTGTAGTTTTCATTAACGACAAGGGCGCCTTTTTTATAATAGGCATAATTGCCGTTCTTACCATGAATTATCTGCGGTTTGTCAAATTGTATTTTCAATTCGATTTCATCGGCTTGCGATTTTATTACCTTAATTTGGTAATTCGCCGCGAAAGATATGGTAAAGGACAGCAGAAACAGGATATATATATATAATTTATTGTTCATACGCATTCTTTTATATTCGGCTTATTTTAAAAATAACTTAATTGTATTGTATCGAAATTACAAAAAAAACATAGTTCAAACGGTTTATGAATTCTTTTTGGAATATCTGCGATTTTGTCATTCCGTTATCCCCCCCCTTGTCATTCCCGAAAGTTTTAAGCGGGAATCCGAATCGTCCTATTCAGTATTCGACTACTCCGCCCAACCGGAAAACTTAGTCTATCCTAGCTCTCTTCCGGCAAATACAGGGAAAATAAAAACGCATCAATTGAAGCGGCATTAAAAGTTAGACGATACTTCAAATTAAACATCAACAAAGGTCAAAAGTTCCATGTAATGAGGATTATATGTTAAAAGAACAAAAAAAAGAGGGCAAAACAAGCTTACCCTCTTTTACAGTATAACCGGCTTTTCTCTTATTTTTATTTTAAGAGAATCATTTTACCGATTTTATGAAACGAACCGGCGCGGAAAACATACATATACATTCCGCTGGCCACCCGACTGCCTGACTCATCGTCAGCATTCCATGTAACTACATGCTCGCCGGCCTGATACATTTGATTTTGGGTAATCGTCTTAACCAATTGTCCGCTAATATTATAGATTTGCAACGTTACTTGCTGTGATTCAGGTAACAAAAATTTAATATTTGTCGTCGGATTAAACGGATTAGGATAATTCGGTAATAATGCATATTGCGAGGGAACCGGTATTTCCACATCAATCGTCTTCTCTTCAACGGTTATGCCGTTCAGACTGACCGATTCCAATTTATATTGATAGGTTTTGCCGCTGACGATTTTCGTATCCGTAAAATTGTAATTGGTCCCGGTGGAAACGCTGCCCTGACCGTCAATCATGGCATCGTTAACCATAACCCAATTATCGGGGTTGTCGGTTTCCGCCCGATAGATATTAAAGCCCCGATTATTCAGTTCAGACGCCGTGCTCCAATTGATATCCACCTTATTATATTGAGCCGTCGCTTCAAAGGAGACCAGCTCGACAGGTAAAGAATTATCACCGGCAGCGCTACCAAGCGTTAAATACAATGTTCCGGTTGTTGAAATAGCGTTTGATGTTACATATCCCGATGCAGCATCGCCACTAGATGTACCGCCCTCGCTTACATAGGTACCGTTCGATGAGCTTGACGATGCAACACGCAAATCACTTAACGCTCCATCAACACCATCATTATCTTCCCAATGAAGCCTTGCTGTATAACCGCTTAGCTGACCGGAATTTAAGGAGACAGTCCAATATCTTATTGTTGAAATATTATTTAAACCCGAACCAGCTGTGCCACCAGGATCCGAAGGGAACATTTCAACCTGCAATACCGGATCTGTTCCGGGAGTAGTTATGTTCGATAAATCAACCCAGCGGTACTCGCTTCCTTTCCCTATGGGGAAAACTTTTGTCCCTGTCGTTCCCGTATGCGCCATCGGTCCGTTTATAAAACTTGTAGCACTACCGCCGCTTACTGATGCCCCAGAACCTAAGGTTAACAAAGCGGAAGAGGTATTAACTAGTCCACTTGTTAATGTTAAAGTCCCACTAACGCTTGTTGCCGTACTTATGGTTATTCCATTGGCGTTATTAATTGTCAAATTGGCAAAAGAGGGCGACCCCGATCCATTTATTGTCTGTACTCCTGTTCCCGACAAGGTAACCGTTCCGCCGAAACTCCCGCCGTTTATGGTAATAATCGCGGAATTTAAATCCAACGTCCCGCTTACTGTCCCGGATGTCAGGGTTACATTTCCGTCTATTCGATTGGATGTGCTTGATGTAAACGTCATATCTCCGAGCGTGTTGGTATACGTCCCGCTAACAATAATATCATGACTGGCAGTAAAGGCCGTACCACTATTTTTTATCAAATTTCCACTTACCGTAATCGTACCCGAACCATTCGAAGCTCCGGCGCCATTAATCGTCAAATCGGCGTATGCGTCAACATTAACCCTTCCGGCTTGATATTCAACAGTCGAACCGCTGTTTATTGTTGTCTGTGTCGCATCCCAATTTGTCGTACCCTGGAATCCGATACCGGGCGCCGCATTAGCGAGAATTAACCTCGCGCCGTTATTCAGTGTTAAAGAGTTTGCGGAAGCCGTATTCCCTGATTGAACCGTTACCGTATAACTTCCTATAACCACATCGTCGCTGGACGTGGGAACGCTGTTGATATCCCATGTAGCGGCCGTATTCCAATTACCCGTAGCTTGAGCCGTAACCGTAGCGCCGCCGGCGCCGAAAGCCAGTTTACCGTCATTGGTAGGCAAAGCCGTAATGCCCGTGGCCGTGACGTCGTCATTCGTTTCATTCTGCGATTGTGAACTTGGAACCGTATAGGTCGGCGTGGCGCTGTTTTGCACGAGAATTCGGTTACGCGACTCAGGCGAAAAACCGGTATCGGTATAGCGTAATGTTAAGTTATGCGTCACCGAGCTTGGCGCTGTGCCGCTGATATGTTTTAGCGTATAATGGCCGGCGCTGGAAATGGTCGATATGCCGGAAGGCGCCGTGCCGCCCGGATCGCTCGCCACATATTGCATCTCAAGCACTTCATTTGAACCGCCGGTAAAATCAGAGTATTGAAAAGTCGCCGGACGATACTTACCGGTAACGCCGATGGGAAAAGTATGTGCATTGGCGTCGTTTATAGTCATGCGTAATGGCCCGTTTACATAGCTGCTGGCGCTGCCCGTAACCGTTGAGGTACCTACGACAAGTATGTTTCCGGACGAAGTTGTTAACAATCCGCTCGTTAAAGTCAACGCTGTATTAACGGTTGTCGTACCGACTGACAAGTTGACACCGGAACCGTTATTAATTGTCAAAGTTCCAACCGTCAAAACCGGAGCTGTTTCAGCGCTGGATGAGCCGTCAAATACGATTGTACCGCTTGAAGCGGAAATTGTCTCAAAACCTGATAAAGAGGTACCGCCGGTTCTTAACGTCCCCGTGGATGCAATATTTAATGTATTGGATGCAGTTGTGACATCTACCGTTTTCCCCGCAAAATTTAATACACCATTATTAATTTGCAAAGTACTATTAGCGGTAAATGTTAATCCACCCGTTCCTGATAAACTTACTGTATTTGCCGCGGTACTTGTTCCGTTTCTTTTATCAATAGTTAATTTATTTAATGTGATTGACCCTGTTATAGATTGTGCATAAGAATTTCCAGTCGCGCCATTCCCTATCACAAGCGTTGTATTGTCATTAATTGTAGATGTACCTGAAATTGTACTTCCTGTAATATTACCGAGAACCGTTAAACTATGTCCAGTACCAAGATTCAAACTACCCACATTAAAATCTAAATTTCTTGCAACACTATAACTTGCACTTCCTGATAAAATACCGTCGTTTGTAATAGTGATGGTAACATCTTGAGGCGCTCCGCTTCCGGTAACCCATTCATCGCCAATTGTTACATCAGCATCTGAAGTATAAGCGAGCTCGGCTGTGCTATAGGCAAGCGTACCGCTTGTAACGGTAATACTTCCTGTCTTTCTTGTTAAAAGCGCGTTAACCGTAACGGTAGCCGATGAATTATTTATAGTGAAATTCCCGCCGCCGTCAAGGGTTATATTATTTGCAGAAACACTTGTACTTAAATTGTAGGTAACTGTATTTGATGTATTAAATATAACATTGTCAGGCCCATTGCTTGCCGGCCATTCGCCTTGTATTGTGTAATCAGCTCCATTTGCAAATGTTAATGTAGCTGCACTATAAACAATGGCAGTATTAGCTCCGACGGCAAATCCACCCTTATTAATCAACTTCAATTCATTTGAGATAGTAAGAGTATAGGTAGAAGTTCCAGAAGAGCGCGTTAACGTTAGTGTTTTAGTCCCACCAAATGTTGCACCATCAATAATCAAATTGTAAATCGTCAAATTTGTTGAAATATTAAAATTAGCGCTTGCTCCAAGATAATAGTGTACAGTACCATCTCCGCCACTAAAAGTACCATCAACACTAAGTGCCCCGCAAACAAATGTATAACCATTACTACTCATTGCAAAAGTACCGCCTGAGTTTATAGTCAGGCTACCCACTTGCGTATTATCCTGGGCTAGAGTAATTGTATTCCCTGACTGAATAATAAAATCATGGGAACTTTGATCCGCAGCAGAAGCAGTATAAGACGAACCGCTACCATCGGACGCAGTGTTCCATATATTCGAAGCATCAAAATTACCTGTAGATTGCGAATAATATGTTGTAGCGTTAACCCCGATAATTGCGACGCTTAATAAAAACACAACTACCCACATGATATTAAACTTTTTGCTTTGTGTATAAACAGACATATTTTCCCTCCAAGTAGGCGGTAATAAAATTCAGCCGAAAGGTATTCTCTTCTGACTACCTTATTATATATTTTTATCTTATGTTTAATTCAAATTGTGAAATATGTGTAAACTACAAAAATCAGACATTAGATGCAAAGTTAAAAACAAACTTTTTTTCTCTCGGCTTGGCCGAGTATATATCGTCTAACTTCTTTCTTAGCAGCGACTCCGTTAAGCCGCGCACCAACTTGCCGTTTTCCGCATAGGAGATCATTCCCGTCTCCTCCGAAACGATAATAACGAAGGCGTCCGATTGTTCGGAAAGCCCCAAACCGGCGCGATGACGCGTACCGAGCGCCGGATCAATATCCGGATTTTGAGACAACGGTAAAATGCACTGCGCGGCCAACACCACATCGCTCTGAATCACCAGCGCGCCGTCGTGCATGGGCGAACGGGGATTAAACACCGACGCGATCAGCTGCGTCGATATTTGCGCCTGCAATGTAACGCCCGTTTCCACAATGGATTTCAGACTCATATCGCGCGCCACCACAATCAATGCTCCGAAATTCTTTTTGGAAAGCTCTAACGTCGCCTCCATGATGTAATCGATGAACTTTAAATCGCCTACGCGCATAAAACGGCGTACAATGGGATTTTGTCCGATAAAAATCAACAGCCTGCGCAATTCGGGCTGGAAAACGATCACAAAGGCCAGCACCCATACCGTTTTTAAACTGGACATAATCCAGGACAGCGCGCTCATGTTAAATATCTCGCCGATCACCGAGACAAAAAGTATCACCAATAAGCCGATGATCATGCGAATAGCCACGCTTCCCTTTAAAAACAGATAAAGGTAATAAAACATCCCGCTTACAATCAGTACGTCTATCACGTCAATGAACGTTATTGGCAAGAAACCAATCTTGAAAAGCATTAAAATATCCGCAATAGTTACGACAAAGTATGGTATAATTTAACTAACGCTATTATGCAAAAGCTGTTTCAGCGATTAAATTAGAAAAAAATATATAAAATTCAAGTCTTTTTTTTACGAATTTGACGAATATCACAATTTATTCCCTTTTTTCGTTAATTTACAATCAATTTTTGTGAAGGAATCCGCCATTCAGCGCGGGAGTTGCCCACACTCTCCGTTTATTAAGGGCCCCGGCCCAATCATTATCAAGCGGATAACGCCATAAAAATAACTCCGGAGCGGCAGCCTCATTCATTTTGGTTACGCAAATCGGAATAAGAACAACCTATCCGTCATTGCGAGCGAAACATAGTGAAGCGCGGCAGTCCTTGGCTGCCATTTAGAAGATTGCCACGCTCCGGCGTCGCTTGCCATGACAATACGGATTTTCTCTTTCTCTTTTTCAAGGAAAATGGACGGAAAACCGTTTCGCTGTTAATCAGCTTAACCAATTAAGGGGATTATCAACAGCTTTGAACATTTGCAACGTTTCATTAGTCGCTTTAACGTCATGTGTGCGGATGATATCGGCGCCGTTGATTACAGCCTGCAGATGAACGGCGAGCGAACCGTATAAACGATCTTCTTTCTGCATATCCAACACCATGCCGATCATGGATTTGCGGGAGGCGCCCACAAGAATAGGATGATTTAAAAAAGTAAAATCCTGCAAATCGCGGATCAAATGCAAATTATCCTGTAACCGTTTGCCGAAACCGATTCCCGGATCGATAACGATATTTTTAATTCCTTTTTCCGTCAATTGTTTTATTTTTTCATCAAAATAGAAATAGATATCCCGCAAAACATCGTCATAACGAGGATTTTGCTGCATATTTTTCGGTTCGCCTTTGATATGCATAATAATATAGGGGCATTGATACGCTGCAATTAAGGGGATCATATTTTTATCAAAAGCGCCGCCGCTGATATCGTTTACCATATCGGCGCCGGCGTCGAGCGCCGCCTGAGCGACTCTGCTTTTATATGTATCAACGGAAATTAAAACATCGCTCTGCGAAGCAATCTCTTTTATTACGGGAACAACCCGTCGCAGCTCTTCATCCAAAGGAACCGCCTCGGCGCCGGGACGCGTGGATTCGCCCCCGATATCAATTATTCGAGCGCCTTTTTCGACCATATCCAGCGCATGCCGCACCGCTTTATCAACGCGGTTATATTTTGCCCCGTCATAAAACGAATCGGGCGTAACGTTAAGGATACCCATGACAACTGGCGCGTCGTTAAAATCAAGGCGGCCTTTTCTCAATTTCCAAACCGGTTTTACGGGAGCGGAGAAAAATTGTTTTATACGACTCCCAAAAGAAGCCAACGATTCATCGCCGCTAAAATCGGGCGATTTATTAAGGTCGTTCGCAACGACCAGTAAAGTACGGGAATATTTTGTCTTATGGATGTTAAAAGTTTGCGCGGAGCGTTCAAGCAATTTTATTTGTCGGTCGGATAATTCGCTTAATTCGAATAAAAATTTATGCGCAAGATTGAGCGTATATTCAAGATCATACTTATTAATAATTTCATCAACCCTGCTTTTACAAAGAGCAAGCGCCCTACTTTTCATTTTTCTTATTTTTCCCTTTATTCTCCTCTTGCAAAATAGCGCGAATACCTTTCATCGCTTCCGCCGCATATACATCGTCGTCGCCTGTTTTTCTGCGTATTCGTTCACGGTAATAATAGAGCGCCGAATCGGTTATTCCAAGTTTGCGATAGCTAAAACCGGCCATCAAATAAGAATCCAGGTTTTGATCAATCTTAATAGCCTTTAGAAAATTATTTAAAGCCTGACGATATTTTCTTTTATAGAACAGAACCGTGCCGATATCGTAGTAGCTGTTGGAATCATCGGGAAAACGTTTTTGCAGTTCCTTATAAATCGCCAACGCTTGGTCGAGTTTTTTGGTTTTGGTCAAAATGGAGGCGAGGGCGCTCAAAACCACCGGATCGTTTGGCTTGATGCCCAAATATCGGCGGACGGTTTCCATAGCTTTGGTAATGCCGGCGCTCGAAGGCGAGCCGGAGCTGCTTTGATAATATTGCTGCGCCAGCTCCAAAACGGCCGCGCGATAGCCGGGATCCAAATAAATCGCTTTTTCAAGAATCTCATCGCGCCGTTCAAAACCGAGCTCTTTAAAGCGGCTGCTCAATAAGAAGCTGATGGCATAATATATGCGGCTGTTATAAGGATCGTCGGATAAGGCTTTTTTCAAAAAGGTATTGGCGTCTTCAAACTTTTCTTCCCATTGGGATATACGTCCCAGTAAATAGGCCGTTTCACCGCTGTCCTGCCGTTTTTTTATTAAAGAGTAGAGCATCTTTCTGGCTTTATCCAAATCGGGATTAACAATTTTAGTATATTTTGCTCTTTCGCGGTCGATTTTCATTCGGCGCCCTTTTTTAACGAGAGCGGCGGCGCGCAGTTCAACGGCATAAGGATCGTCTCTGCCTTCAAGCAGTTTTCCGACCTTATCCAAGCTGTCGGCAAGAAAAGCCAATTCGGCCGTTAAGTATTGCATTTGAATTTCCGCCGGCCGTCTGTATTCCTTAAAGAGATCAAGTTCATCATTTATGCGATGTAATATTTCCACAAGTTTTCCATTGAAAACAATCGGTTTACCGGAATTTTTATTTAAGCGAATTAGGCTGCATTTAAGAGATCCGTCACCCTGATAGGAACTTTCAATGATAAGACCCGGCTGCATTCGTTTGGCGCAGTTTAACCAAACGCGGTAATCGTTAACCGAATTGGCGCCGACCGTTTCGTAAAGCCACGGCCAACGGTGAATTAAATATCTTTTCCCTTGATTATTTAAAGCGGCTCGGTCGACAAGCTCAGCAAAAAGGACGCTTTTATCATTCAATTTAAACAGATTGCCCTCTTTGGACGGTAATACGATTACGCGGATGCGCGGCAGGGGCGGCCTGAAAGCAAACCACAAAATAATATAAATAAGAATTATGGAAAGGCCGTATATAAGCTGTTTTTTCAACCCCTCTTTCTTCCCGACTAAGCCGGATCTTTTAAGATTTACTATGGTTAGCTGCACGGCCAGCAGAACAAAAAAAAGGATATAAACGCCACCCGGAATACCCCCCGAAATGAACTCCAATATTTTACCCATATTTATTTATCCTGTTTTTTCATCATTCAAGATTCAAACAAATGGCGATAAAGCTCTTTAAGAACATAGTTTTACAAATTGATTAATGCTGAATTACACAAATAGACCGCTTTAATCAATTAATTTGCGAGGCTGTGTTCTTAACTATCTTCGTCTGTTTTTTTCTTACGCGTTCTTCGCGTTTTCGGTTTTTTTTCTTTCTTATCTTTTGTCTCTTTTTTGACTTTGGGACTGGTAAAGGCGGCGGCGTCAATATTCTCGCCTTTTAAAATTTTATCGATCTGCTCGCCGTCGAGCAATTCATATTTCAATAAAGCTTCAGCCAGTATATGCAACTTATCAATATTATCGTTTAAGATTTTCTTGGCGCGTTCCTGCGCTTCATTAACAATTCTGCGAACTTCCTTATCAATGGCGATAGCCGTATCTTCGCTGTAATCGCGATGTTGAGCGATCTCTCTACCGAGAAAAATCTCCTGATCCTTTTTGCCAAATGTAATCGGCCCGAGATTTTTGCTCATCCCCCATTCGCAAACCATTTTACGCGCGATATTGGTAGCGCGTTCAATATCATTTCCGGCGCCGGTCGTTAATTGATTAAAAACGATCTCTTCCGCCGCCCTGCCGCCGAGAAGCTGCGCCAGCATGCCTTCCAAATATTCTTTGGAATAATTATGTTTCTCATCGATGGGCAGATAAGCCGTTACGCCCAGCGCCCTGCCGCGCGGTATAATCGTCACTTTATGCACCGGATCGGTTCCGGGGATCATTTTGGCAACCAGCACATGACCGGATTCGTGATACGCCGTAGTTTTTTTCTCTTCTTCCGATATGAGCATGGATTTACGCTCCATACCCATCATTATTTTATCTTTGGCCTCTTCAAAATCGTCCATGCCGACTTTTTTCTTATTACGCCGCGCTGCGAGCAAGGCCGCTTCGTTAACAAGGTTGGCGATATCCGCTCCCGAAAGTCCCGGGGTGCCCTTAGCAAGCGCTTCCAAATCGACCGACTTCGCCAAAGGCACTTTTCTCGTGTGTACTTTTAAGATACCTTCCCTGCCGCGTACATCGGGACTGTCCACCACAATTTGGCGGTCAAATCGTCCGGGTCTAAGCAAAGCCGCATCGAGAACGTCGGGCCGATTGGTGGCCGCAATCAGGATAACGCCTTCATGGGTATCAAAACCGTCCATTTCTACCAGCAACTGATTCAGCGTCTGTTCGCGCTCGTCGTGTCCCCCGCCCAAACCGGCGCCGCGG
>CAYRJN010000012.1:0-35109 GCA_964424545.1 uncultured Calditrichaceae bacterium | reverse complement strand
CCCGCTGGGTCCTGGGTTAGGAAGTAATTTACACATAATTTTAGACTTGACTAATGTTGATTTTTATGGACGGTTAAAAGCAAGGAGCAAACACAAAAAATTGACTTTATACATTAGGCTGACTAAATTACTTTCTTTTTTAAATAAACAATAGTATAAGATTTATTAACTTTAAAAAGGAGGAATGAAACCTCGATGAAATCGAAGATTACAACTAAGATGATTTTGATATTAGTCGTTTTCATTACCGCGATATATCTTCTTTATCCGACGTATAAATTTAATTCCATGACAGACGCGCAAAAAGAAAAAATGAGAGTGAACGATCCCCAGGGATTCATGAAATTAAAGTCTAAAACGATTAATCTGGGGCTCGATTTACAGGGCGGTATGCATGTAATCCTTGAAGTGGATATCAAAGAGCTTTTGGATAAACTAGCCAAATATAAAAATGACGGTTTTAAGCAGGCTCTAAATGAAACGGAACAACAGGTTGCGCAAACGGACGAAGATTTTATTACCGTTTTTCTGCAAAAGCTGAAAGAGCATAACCTGAAAATTGAACGATTTTACGCTAATTCGGATCGACGGACGGAAGCCGATGTCGTAAAGTTTTTGCGGGATCAAACGGAAGAGGCCGTTACCCGTTCGTTAGAAATTTTAAGAAATCGTGTCGATGAATTCGGTGTTTCCGAACCCATTATTCAAAAACAGGGAGATCGTCGAATTATTGTGGAATTAGCGGGTATAACCGATCCCAATCGTGTTAGAAAACAAATCTGCGAAACGGCGCTACTGGAATTTAAACTTACAAAAGACAAAAGTGTTGCCGGACAGGTAGCTGTAAACATCAATAAATATATAATGTCAAAGATATCCCCGGCCGATACGGCTAACGCCGATACAACGGATAAGAGCGATACATCGGCAACCGCATTGGAAGAGATGTTTGGAATAAGCGAATCGGATTCCGCCACAGAAAAAAAATCCGACGTTGTTAATGATTCTACGGCAGACCTTTATGAAGAAGGACTTTTCTTCTTGGATCCTCGCGATAAGCAAACGCTTCTTGTTCCGGTGGAGAAAAAAGAAAAATTTAAACGCATACTTGAATCGCCCGATGTGCAGAAAATTATTGCCGAGGATGCAGGGAACGCCCAATTCTTATGGGGGGCCAAACCGGTGTTCCAAGGTAAATATTATCAGGTATATCTTGTTTCAAAAACGGTGGAATTGACGGGCGAGACCATAGTGGACGCCTATGCTCAACCAGGCAGTCAAAGCGATCCGACTTCGATCGGTAAATATGAAGTTTCGTTGACGTTAAGCGACGACGGCGCCAGAGTTTTTTCCCGCGTTACCGGCGCCAATATAGGTAAACGTCTCGCTATTATTTTAGATAATAAAGTATTTTTAGCACCCAACCTGCGCGTTAAAATTTCAGATGGCCGCGCCAGAATAACGGGATTGGACAATATGTCGGAAGCCAAGGACCTTGCCATTGTTCTCAAGGCCGGCGCCTTGCCGGCTCCGGTAAGCATACTTGGCGAACAGACCGTGGGCCCATCTCTCGGCGTTGACTCCATTAAAGCCGGTAGTTATTCGGCTGTTGTTGGTTTAATCCTTGTTATTTTATTTATGGCCTTATACTATAAGCTTTCCGGATTGGTAGCCGATCTTGCGCTTGTATTAAATATTGTACTGATCATGGCTATTATGGCCTATTTTCACGCTACGCTGACCCTGCCCGGTATTGCCGGTATTATTTTAACCATGGGTATGGCCGTTGACGCTAATGTGTTAATTTACGAACGTATCCGTGAAGAATTAAGACGGGGAAAAACGGTGCGCGCGTCCATTGACGTCGGTTACGGCAAGGCTTTTATTACTATTCTTGATGCCAATGTAACCACCTTTATTGCCGGATTGGTGCTTTATACGTACGGTTCGGGTCCGGTTCAAGGCTTTGCCTTAACGCTGATGATTGGGATTGTTGCCAGTATGTTTACGGCGATTATTGTCTCTCGCGTAATATTTGATTATTCGCTTTCTAAATTTTCTATAAATCGATTGAGTATATAAGGTTTAAACTGAGTTAAAGGAGAAAATGTAAAAATGCAGCTATTTGCAAATGCAAATTATAATATAGTATCAAAACGTAAAGTGGGTTATATTTTTAGCGGAACCCTGATATTAATTTCGATTATCTCTTTGATTATTCACGGAGGGCCTAAGTATAATATCGATTTTACGGGCGGCACGCTAATACAGTTGAAGTTCGATAAGGCTATTCAAATTGAGGACGTACGTAAGGCGCTTTCTACCGGAGGTTATAAAGGGTTGGAAATTAAGCATTTCGGCGCGCAGAACGAAGTAGCCATCCGCGCCGGTTTACAAAGAAGCGCTAAGGAAATCTCTTCAACAATGGAAGAAATTATCGCCAAATCCATTCCCGATAATCCTTTCGTAATTCAACAAATTGAAAAAGTAGGACCGAAAATTGGTCAGGAGTTGGTCTGGAGCGCCATTAAGGCTATTTTCTGGGCTTTGATCCTGATTCTATTTTATATCCTATGGCGTTTTGAATTTCGTTTCTCAATCGGAGCCATTGTGGCGTTGGTACATGATGTTACCATCACGCTCGGAGTCTTTTCCGTTTTCGAAATTGAAATATCTGCGCCGTTGATTGCCGCCATATTAACCATTGTCGGGTATTCGCTTAATGATACGATCGTCGTATTCGACCGTATCCGCGAGAATATGAAAGCGAGTAAAAAGAGCCGCGATATAGCCGATACGGCAAATCAGAGTATTAATGAGACGCTAAGCAGGACGGTAATAACTTCATTAACAACGTTGATAGTCGTGGTGGTTCTGTTCCTATTCGGCGGCGAAGTATTGCACTCGTTCGCATTAGCCTTGATAATCGGTATCGTGGTCGGTACATACTCGTCAATTTTTATCGCCAGTCCGATTGTTGTTGACTGGAAAGTAAAAAAAGCTTAGTATTTCCTTTTAATCCTTAAAAAGGAAGATAGTATGGTGCAGATTTCTGAGAGAGAGGGAATAGATATACTTTCCCTCTCCGGTAAAATTATGGGCGGTCCTGAGGCCGGAGAAATCAACGAAGAGATTAATAATTTGATTGATAGGAATAAAAAAAATATCATTATTGATCTTAGTAAAGTCGATTGGATGAACAGTTCCGGTTTGGGTATTTTAATCGGAGCGGTTACGACGCTAAAAAACAATAGCGGAAGACTGGCTTTGGTTAATGTTTCCGGCCGCATACGCAATTTGTTAAGAATTACGAAACTTGCTGATGTTTTTGAAGTTTATGAAAATGCCGATTCGGCAATCGAATCGTTAAAATAGCTTATCCACCTCCCAACCTAAAAATAATAATAATGAGCGTAAAAGCCTTTTTTTTAACAGTTGTTCTGTTGTTATCCGTATGTCTTAAAGTGTTTGCCGGTAATAAATCCGCACCGTTAGAGATCTTATATATCGCCAATGTAAATGCGCTTCTTGAAAATTGTCATTGCGGTGATCCGCCGCTTGGCGGTTTGGCAAGGATAACAACGGCGGTTAAGCGGGAAAGACAAAAAAATCCCGCTTTAATTTTGATAGACGGCGGAGATTTTTTTAATTCCTATCCGTTTGAAGATTTAAATAAGACGGTATTAAAAATTTATACTTTGCTCAACCCCGACATTTTATCTGTCGGGGAGAATGAATTTATCGACGGTTTCTCTTTAATAGAGCCGTTTTTAAAAATAAATCATAATAAAATTCTTTCTACCAATTATAATATTTATAAAATAAACGGTAAAGATTATATCCGAAAATCCGATTTTGTTTTTTTGTCATATTTGGATAAAAAGGTTTTTTTGAGCGGAGGCAACGATTTTATTAACTTTAACGTCACGCGCTTTAAAACCATTTACAATCGTTATAAAAATCGCGTTCTCGTCGTTCTCTATCACGGTTATTTTGAAGATGTAAAACGTTTTGTCGCCTTATATCCTAATATTGATCTTGTTTTATGCGCGCATTCACGCGCAGGTTTGATCGATAAATACGGTGCGGCGACAATCGTAGGCTCGGGAACGGACGGCGAGTATATAATTAAAATTTTCATAGACGGCGCAGCGGGCATTAAAATTGAACGCTTGCCGATAGGCTTGGAAATTAAACAAGACGCAACGGTAATGAAATATGTCGATTCGTTTAAGGAATTGCAAAAGAATCAACGGCAAAAAGAGAATTAATACCAATATTTGCAAGTGATTGAGAAAATTGATGAAAAATTTACAAATGGAATTGGACGGTTTAAGGTCGAAAATTGACGCGACGGACAGGGATATCGTTGCCCTGTTAAATGATCGAGCGCAATATGCATTGAAAATTAATGAAATTAAACAGGAATTGGGATTGCCTGTCTATGACGGAGCCCGTGAGAAAAAAGTTCTCGATTTAATAAAAAATGCGAATAAGGGGATTATTCCAACAGAATCGATACAACGAATATTTTCATTAATTATTAAGGAAACACGCGAGTTAGAAGAAAAAATGAAAAATGATCCGAAAAAATAAATTTACTATAGTTTCTTTGTCGGCGGTTATTTTTTTTGTAATCGTTTTTAAGATTAATCAATATATGTCCACGCCGTATACGGCCGATTATAATGAACAGAAAGCTGATATTATAATCCCGAAAGGCGCCTCAGTGCATCAGATTGCCGATACGCTTTACGGTAAACGGTTAATAGATAGCAAAAGAATGTTTGTGTTCTGGGCGCGCGTACTCGGAGAAGATGATAAATTAAAAGCCGGTTATTTTTCGGTTCCCAAGCATTTAAGCTATCCACAGCTGCTGTCGTTTTTTAGAAAGGCGAAAACTAGGGAGCTTAAAGTAACCCTGATTGAGGGATGGGATAACGAGCGCGTTGCCGAAGCGTTGCGAAGAACATTTCATATAGATAAAAACAGATTTCTTTCGTTAACGCGTGACAGCGTTTTTATTCATCTTCTCGGAATTAAGAGCGATAATCTGCTCGGATATTTACTGCCCGATACGTATCGTTTTTATTGGGGCGTAACGGAGGAGCGCTTGATAAAAACGCTCGTCGGTTATACCTTGGAAATATTTAAGGCCGATTCCGTTAAGCGGGCGATGGACAAGTTAGATATGTCGGTTCATCAAATTTTGACAATGGCTTCAATAATTGAAGGGGAAGCTGTTTATGACGATGAAAGGCCGATTATTGCATCGGTTTATTACAACCGGCTGCGCCGGCATATTAAGTTGCAGGCTGATCCGACGATCCAATTTATTATAGACGGGCCGCCGCGGAGACTGCTTTTAAAGGATTTAAAAATTGATTCGCCGTACAATACATATTTACATTACGGTTTACCGCCCGGTCCCATAAATAATCCGGGTAAAAGTTCAATCATGGCCGCCCTCTTTCCGGCGAAAACGAAATATATCTTTTTTGCGGCAAAAGGAGACGGACGGCATAAATTTTCGGTAACGTCAAAAGAACACGCAAAAGCCCATTCAGAACTCAATCGATTACGAAGGATTGAGAGGCAAAAAAAACGGGCAAAAAAGGATTCCAACTTATGAGTTTTAGTGTTAATGATCTCAATGAAGCGCAAAAAGAAGCCGTTCTTGCCACGGACGGTCCTGTTTTAATACTTGCGGGCGCCGGTAGCGGCAAAACGAAAACGCTTACTTACCGTATTGCTTATTTGATTAAAGAAAAAAAAGTGGCGCCCCAAAATATTTTGGCCGTTACGTTCACCAATAAGGCCGCAAAAGAGATGAAAGAACGCATCATACAACTGGTCGGAGATGAAGTGAACGGTATTTGGATGGGTACTTTTCATAGTATTTGCGCGCGTATTTTGCGGCGTGAAGCCGAGCGCATAGGTTATTCCCGTAATTTCTCCATCTATGATATTGACGATCAGGTTCAGGCAATAAAAAAGGTGATTATCGAGCTTGGCGTACCGCAGCAAGTTTTTTCGCCAAAAATGATCCAAAACCGTTTATCGCGCCTTAAAAACCGGTTTTTATTTCCGGAAGATATTGAAAACGATAAAAAAGACAATTTAGACGAATATTTGCCCGATATCTATCGCCGTTATCAAAAATATCTTGAAGAGAATAATGCGCTCGATTTTGACGATTTGCTTTTAAAGCCCATTGAATTGTTTGATAAAAATAAAGACGTAAAAGAAAAATACGCTGCTCAGTTTCGTCATATCCATGTGGATGAATATCAAGACACCAATCATGCGCAATATCTTTTCTTAAAACATCTTGCTAAAGGTCATCAAAATATTTGCGTCGTCGGCGACGAAGATCAATCCATTTATGCCTGGCGCGGCGCTGATATTAACAATATCCTGGATTTTAATAAAGATTATCATAATGTTAATGTTTGTAAATTAGAGCAAAATTACCGCTCGGATAACAATATTCTAAAAGCCGCTAACGCTGTGGTTAAAAACAATACGCAGCGTTTGGGCAAGGACCTGTTCACCAAACGAAAAGAAGGCGAGAAAATTCAGGTCTATCCTGCTGCGACGGAAATTGACGAAGCAAAACATATCGTTAACGTAATCCATGATGAAATGTACACAAACAAGCGAAATTTTCATGATATAGCCGTTTTATACCGCACAAACGCTCAAAGCAGGGTGATTGAGGAAGAGCTAAGAAAAAATGCCATCAGTTATATTATAATCGGCGGGACGCGATTTTATGATCGCAAAGAGATTAAAGACGTCCTCGCTTATCTCAAATTGATTGCCAATCCGTCGAACAGCATCGCGTTAAAACGCATTATAAATTTCCCATTGCGCGGTATCGGGGAAACTACCGTGCAAAAATTGGAAAAATTTGCGCAGGCGCATGATATAAATCTGTTAGACGCTTTAAACCGCGTTGGTGAAATTTCCAATATCTCGGACGCAATGGGCGGAAGAGTGCTTGAATTTTATAAATTGATTAATAAGTTCATAGAATTAAGCGAAAAATTGTGTTTGACGGAATTGGTTTCTTCTCTTGCATCCGAATCCGGTATCCTGCATCATTATCAAACGGAATATGATCAATATGAGAGCGAAAGCAGAGTAGGTAATATCAAAGAGCTGTTTAATAGTATTCAACAGTTTGTAGAAGAACGGGAAAAGAGCGGTTTGGACGCCGGTTTGAGCGCTTTTATTGAAGAAGTCAGCCTTTTGACGGATATTGATACTTGGAATGACAGCTCAAATTCCGTAACTTTAATGACTTTGCATTCGGCGAAAGGGTTGGAGTTTCCCATTGTCTTTATAACCGGATTGGAAATGGGTCTTTTGCCGCTGCAAAGGAATAATGCGGATTCTCAGGAATTGGAAGAAGAGAGACGCCTTCTTTATGTCGGTATGACAAGAGCCGAAAATCGTCTCTATATGAGTTATGCGCGTCAACGCCGGAAATTCGGGACGACGCAATTGACAACGCCCTCGTTGTTTCTTGATGAAATACCGGCTGACCTATTATATTATAGAGCGGATCATATTAACGCTCATTATTCCAAAAGAAGCCGTACGCGTTCCCGCAAGAAAAAAATACAGTCCTATTTTGAAAAAGCGGCGGTGGATCAAACCGTTGAAGAGGCGTTTATTATAGGACAAAAGGTATATCATGCCAATTTTGGTAAAGGTGAAATTATCGATTTGGAAGGCAGCGGGGATAAGATGAAGATTTCCGTGCGGTTTGACGAAGGCGTTACCAAAAAACTCATAAAACAGTATGCTAATTTAAGTCCGTTGGAAACTTAACCGCTAAGCGCTATAAATAAAGAGTGATTTTAATCATGAAAAAATATTCATTCATATTTTTATTAGTTGCTTTGGCCGGCGGCGTATTTGCCCAGGGCGCTAATGAAAGCAACGATTTTTCGTATGCTTTAAAATTGTATAATCAGGAATTTTATGATCTTAGCGCGCAGCAGTTTGTAAAATTTTATAACAATTATCCCAACAGCGCTAAGGTTGACGAGGCAAAATATTATGCCGGCCTATCTTATTATAAATTAGGCGAATATAATCAGGCGCGTATCGAGTTCCAATCATTAGCGTTGGAATACCCTAAAAGCAGCCGGGCGGGAGAGAGTTGGCTTTGGATCGGCGAGTGTTATAAGAAGATGAACAATTTGCCGGAGGCGGCGAAAGCATACGAAAGCATTCGTTTAATGTATATCGATAATCCTTTTGCGCCGAAAGGACTTTTTGAAGCCGGTAAGGTTTATATCAAATTAAACAAAATCCAAAGAGCTTTACAGACGTTTAACTTGATTTTGGATAACTACAGCGCATCCAATTATTATCTGCCGGCTATGAGTAAAGCCGCTCTGTGTTTAATACGTCTGAATAAACCGGAAAAAGCTAAAAACTATATTAACAAAACGCTTAGCAGCAACGCCGATAAAGAGACAAAGGCGGAAAGTCTGTATCTGCTGTCGTCGGTTTTAAAAATGCAAGGCTATTTTGCGGATGCGAAAAATAATTTAAAAGAGATTATTGCAGGATATTCATCAACGGAATATTATCCGTATGCTTTGCTTGATCTTGGAAAAATACTGTTGAGAGAAGGCAATTATAACGGCGCCGAACAAAGTTTTAATAAAGGCATATCCGGCATTAAAGATAGTTTGCTTCTACGGCAGGCTTACATGCTGCTCGGCGACGCTTATTTTTTAGATAGTAAATATTCCAATGCCTTAAATGAATATGAAAAAGTTGTGTCCGATAATAAGAAAGATTATCTCCTTAGATTATCCTATAAAAAAGCCGTCTGCTATAAAAAACAGAATTTAAGCGATAAAGCCATTGAAGAATTAAATGTATATTTTTCCGATAACGGCAATAATCAAGACGCTTTGTATCTGCAAATATTTAATATTTACGTGGATTGGCTGCAAGAGAACGGACAGGGTGAAAAAGCAATTTCCAAATTATACGAACAGATCTCAACGATTAATGATCCTGAAAAAAAACTGCCTTTAACCGTTCATTTGGTGAAAATTTTGGCCGCATCCAAGCAATGGCGGGAAATAATCAGAGAGCTTCAACCTTATTTGCTGATGCAGAGTAAATATGCCGATCGCGATGAAGTTATTTATTATCTTGCCGTTGCCAATAAAAATATCGGGCATTTCGAAGAAAGCGCCTATTTTTATAAAATGCTGGTTGAGGAGTTCGGTTCTTCGACGTATTACGAACGAGCGCTTGAAGATTTAACCATGCTTCAAGATAATTATATACTCGATCAAAAACAGGCTGTATTAAAACTCGCCAATTTACTCGGAAAAGTTGTAAATGAGAACAATCCGGCTTTATTGCGTTTTGAGCTCGGTAAAATCTATTTTAACGATCTCAAGGATTATGATAATGCCGAAAAACAGCTATTAGACGCATTGAACGCTCCAAACGCGCCTGTGGGCGATATCTACCTTTATCTCGGCAAGGTTTATGAAAAACTGGCTGAAATGAATATTTCCAATCCCTCTGTTTTCAATGAAGATATTAATAAGGCAAAAGCAAATTTTACCGAAGCGGTTAAAAATATTTCGACGTGCAGCAAACCGGACGAAGCTTCCTGGTTGATGGTGAAAGCCAGCGGTAATGCGGATACCGTTTCCGCCGCAAAACAAAAAAAATATATCGAAATGCTGATTCAAAAATATCCCAACAGCGCCTTTAAGGAAGATTGGTATGCCGTATTGGCCTTTACCCTGGCATTTGAACCGCAATATTTTGTAGAATCACAAAAATATTACAAATTATTAATAGCGGACTATAAGAAATCTGATAAATATCCCTCTTATCTATATAATTACGCCAGATTGATTCAGGATAAAAATTATGACGAAGCCATTAAATATTACAAAGAAATTGCGCTTGATTATCCTTTTGCCAATGAGGCGGCCAATTCGCTTTTTGAAATAGCAAAATATTATGAAAACATGCAAAAATATGAGGACGCTTCCGTTTTATATAAAAAATTAATCAATAATTATTATTATGCCGATATTATTCCCGATGCGCAAAAAAAATTAAGCGTTACTTATTTGAAATCCGGTAAGTATAAAGAAGCTATTGCCTTAATTGAAAAAGATATTAATTTGGCGTTATTGGATGATTTTGTGCTTTCAAAACTGCTTCTTCCGCAAAATATCGATATAAAATTGTATTTACTCGCGCGGGCTTATTCCGGCGACGGCAGGGACGAAATTGCGCTTGATTATTATAATCGGTTCCTGAATATATCTAAGAATGAAGCCTTTAAGAACAGAGTGCGTTTTGCAATCGGCGAGATATATTATGACCGCAGCCAAAAAAGGACGGCGATAGAATATTTCAAAGGCGTATCCGATCTTGATCCCGATCTCTATTTTAACGCCCGACTCTATATTGCGGATATATATTTTGAACAGGGCGATTATAAAAGGGCCGTAGATACGTACAGTTCCATTGATAACAAAAACATAAGCGGCGAAAAAGGGAAGGAAATCGGCTCTCGTTATATTATTGCCGCTATTCGTCAGGGAGAGTTAAGTAAAAGCAAGCAGTTAATTAAAAAGTTTAAGGCTAAATATCCCGGCGCTTATGAATATTACGCTCAGTTTGATATCGAATACGGCAATCATTACCGCACGCAAAAATCTTTTGATAAGGCCATCAGAAAATTTAAAAGCGTTAAAAAGAATTATAAAAAAACAAAATATGTTGACGATGCCGATTATTATCTTGCCTTAACTTATTTGACGCTGAATAAAACGGAAGAGGCTTATAAAATATTAAGCAATTTTTACAGTAAATACCCTGATAGCAATCAATTATCCAATGCGTTTAATACGCTGGGCAGTATCTATTTCCGCTCCGAAAAGTATGACGCGGCAATCAATACCTATAAGCGGGCGCTGGAGATCAGCGATCCCGAAATGCGCCCGACAATTATGTCCAATTTGATAAAAGTTTACTCCTTAACAGGATTTTGGGAGCCAGCTCAGGCAATGGCCAGAACCTATGTTGAAAATTATCCGGATCGCCCGGATGTGATCGATAAAAAGTTGATTATTGCTCAGGCCGATATCCATCTCGGGCGCTATCAGGCTGCCGTGGACTATTTGCAGGAAACAAAATTAAGTGCCGACAGCGAACGCGAACCCGAAATACAATTTTATATCGGCGAAGCGTTATTGAATGCGGGACGTTATGAAGACGCCATTGCGGAATTTGTTAAGATTCCCTTGCTTTCTAAAAAAACAAAATTACAGTGGGAAGCCAGCGCGCTTTATTATTCCGGTCAAGCGTATGAAAAACTCGGCCGCATATCGGACGCCATACGCATGTATCGGGAGATTGTAAAAAGACCGGGAATTGATCTTATTTTGAAAAAAGACGCCGAAAAAAGGATTAAACAACTAAAGGGATAGATAGTTTTTTTATTTCTAAATTGATTAATGTTAATTTTAGTGATAAATTCAAGTATCGCATGATTAAAATAGGTAAAAGAAAAACCGATAAATTTAAGATAGCATATTATTAAATTAGGGGTTAGAGATGAAAAAGATAATACAGATTAGCGCAATAATTTCATTAATCCTCATGATAAGCTGCGGCGGTTCTAAGACCGGGTCCAATGTCGCCGATGATGAAATAAACGCTTTGCCCGGCGCCGAAAAAATTCAAGTCCTGAAAGAAAAGATTCAGGAAAAACCTTATAATATGCTCTATCGCAGGCAGCTTGCCGAAGTCTATATGGAAAACGGAAATAATATGCAAGCCATGGCGGTTCTCGAAGACGCTTTTCAGGTTGCGCCCGGAGACGCCGAAACCTTATACCTTTATTCGGAGATTGCAGCAAAGAGCGGCGATCATCTTAAAGAGTATAAGGCCTATAAAACAATTTTGGAAAGTACCGAAGGCGACAACTATTTAGATCGTATTGCTCCGAAATTTGTGGATATATTTAAGGCGGTAAAAATAATCGGCACATCGGCCGACGAAGCTTTCCCCGCCTATTCGGCCGACGGGACAAAGATAATCTATCAGACCAATGAAGCGGGCAATTGGGATATTTATCAATATGACTTGACAACCCAAACCACAACGCCATTGGTGACGGACAAAGCAGAAGAAGAGAATCCTTTCTTTTCGCCGGACGGACAAATGATTACCTTTACGTCAACCGCCGCCGATCATCGGGACGTTGACTATAACCAGAAATTGCGCGATATTTATATCATGGATTTGAACACGAAAACAACAACCAATTTAACGACTAACGGTTCTAATGATTGGCGTCCTCGTTATTCACCCGACGGCAAATACATCGCCTTTGTATCTGAAAGAAATGATCTGCGGGATGTGCCTTTTGTCGATTTATTCAGCGATGTCTTCATTATGGAAAATGACGGGCGTTTCCAATTAAAGCTAACCGATACGCAATCGCATAACGGCAGCCCTTGTGTACTTGCCGGCAGTACGGAACAAAAGGGAACAATTTATTTCGATTCCGATCGCAGCGGTTATTACGCAATATATGCTATGAATATGAAAGGGCAGGATGTGCGTCAGATAACCTTTAACGACGGCGTTAATGATGTTTCGCCCGCCGTTTCGGCAAATGGCGAAAAAATAGTATTTTTCTCCGATAGAGACGGCAATTATGATATTTTTATGATGAACAACGACGGTTCCGCGCAACAGAAATTAACCAGCAACAGCGCCGACGATTTAAATCCGGAATTTTCACCAGACGGCAATAAAGTATTGTTTTATTCCAATCGAAACGGCAATTATGATATTTTCGAGTTGGATTTAACGCAGCAGAGCGAAATGGTGAGTAAATCGGAATTAATGAATATTATCGAAGAAGCTATTATGAATTTAGAATAAATTCGCCGTTGATGAATTTAGAACAGTTGATAGATCGGCTTTCCGCCGATAAAGAGTTTCAAAACAGGTTGTCAAGCTGGCTTGAATATGAGCCGCAGCCTGCAAGAACTGTTCCTTTCCCCGAGGATTTACATCAAAAACTTGTAGCGGCTCTGAAAGCAAAAGGAATTTCGGAGCTTTATTCACATCAGGCCGAAGCATACCGGCAGGTTAAGAAAAATAAAGATATTGTTGTTGTAACGCCTACCGCTTCCGGAAAAACGCTGAGTTATAATCTTCCCATACTTGATACGATTTTAAGAGATAAAGAGACGCGCGTTTTATATCTCTTTCCCACTAAAGCGCTATCTCAGGATCAGGTGGGTGAATTGCAGGAATTGGTTACGCTGCTTAATGAAGATATTAAAACCTATACCTTTGACGGCGATACGCCCGCCGACATACGCCGTACAATCCGCTCGGCAGGCCATCTTGTCGTTACCAATCCGGATATGCTGCATCAGGGAATATTGCCGCATCACACCTTATGGATTAAACTTTTTGAAAATCTGAAATATGTTGTAATCGATGAAATCCACGCCTATCGCGGCGTGTTTGGCAGCCATTTGGCCAATGTCATACGCCGTTTAAAACGAATAGCTCGCTTTTACGGCAGTAATCCGCAATTTATCTGTTCCAGCGCCACCATTGCCAACCCCGTTGAGCTGGCGGAGAAAATAACCGAAAGCGCAATAACCTTGGTTGATAATAACGGCGCGCCGCGGGGTAAAAAACATTTTCTTTTTTATAATCCGCCGGTAGTTAATAAAGAATTGGGTTTGCGCCGCGGCGTGGTGAACGAAGTAAAACAGATTATTATGAAATTGCTTCCAACCGGGGCCCAAATTATTGTTTTTGCGAGAAGCCGCCTGCGCGTGGAAATATTAACCACATATATAAAAGAGACGGCAAAATTTTATAAAATTCCCAGTGATAAAATAAAAGGATATCGCGGAGGATACCTACCCGGTGAACGCAGAGCAATAGAAAAGGGATTAAAAGACGGTTCTATACAAGTGGTTGTAAGTACCAATGCGCTGGAACTTGGGATTGATATCGGTCAATTGGATGTGGCGATTCTCGCCGGATATCCCGGATCGGTTGCCAGCGCCTGGCAACAAGCGGGAAGAGCGGGAAGACGGCAAAGTACGTCGCTTACAATTCTTGTGGCTTCCAGTTCGCCTTTGGATCAGTATATTATAGAGCATCCCGCTTATTTCTTTGAGAAAAATCCCGAAACGGCGCAGATTGACAGCGATAATCTGACCATCTTAATGAGTCATATAAAATGCGCCGCCTTCGAATTACCTTTTACGGAAGACGAACAGTTTGTTCCCGATATAACGCATCATTTGCTCGATTATTTGAGCGATGAGCGTGTTCTTCGAAAAGCAGAGGGTAAGTATTTTTGGATGAGCAGCATTTATCCCGCTGAAGAGGTGAGTCTGAGAAATGCCGCTGCAGAAAATGTGGTGATAATCGATACAAGCAGTCATAATCGCGTGATAGGCGAAATTGATCTTTTTACCGCTCCGGAACTGGTTCATAAAGATGCCATCTATCTTCATAATACGGTACAATATCATGTGGATGAATTGGATTGGGATGAGAAAAAAGCCTATGTGCATGAAGTAAAAGTGGAGCATTACACGGACGCCATTACCAAAACCAATTTAAAGATTTTGGAAATTGATAAAGAGAAAAGCAAGGATAACCATTATACAAAATATTATGGGGATGTGGAAGTAAGCAGGGTGACTACCGGTTATAAAAAGATCAAATTTCATACCCATGAGAATCTTGGAAATGGAAAAGTTTATCTTCCCGAACAAAATATGCAAACCTCGGCTATGTGGTGGGAATTTCCCGACGAGCTGTTTGTAGACCCCTATTTTGAGGAGTCCGTTCTCGGGGAAGGGCTGCGCGGTATCGCTTACACCTTAGGCAATCTTATTCCGCTCTACATCATGTGCGATATAACCGATATCTCCGTTGTGCCCATGTTGCGCGCTCCGGCGAGTAATAAACCGACGATTTATGTTTATGATAAATATCAGGGCGGTATCGGTCTGGCGAAAAAATTGTATGATATTGACGCCGTGGTTTTGATGTCGGTGAAAGAGCATATCAAAAAATGTCCTTGTACAAACGGATGCCCGTCCTGCACCGGTCCGGCTTTGGAAGGCGGACTATTCGGTAAGGAGAGCGCTCTGAAAATATTAAAACTCCTTTAGACTGAAATCTCATATAGAAGTTAAAGGAGAAAGCAGAGTGTTCCTCTATACTCCATTATGACGGACTGTAAAATGGCAGCCCCCATCATACTTCTATCTATATAAAAATGAAAAAAATCAGGACTTTAATGTGCCTGATTTAGAGGACGGACAGGATGGAGAATATTTAACCGATCGATTAACGGATGAAGCTTTAAAATATATGGAGGCTCATAAAAATCATCCCTTTTTTCTATATCTATCCCATTATGCCGTTAATACGCCCATTTAGGCTGTAGAAAAAGACATTGCCTTTTAAAAAGAAAACACCATCTTTGTCGGTCGATAAAAATAAGGCTTTTAGAACGGAACGCTATACTTATGCGAAATTATATCAAGATGATCCTGTTCATGCAGCTATGATAAAAAGTTTAGATGAAAGTTTGGTACGGGTAATGGACGGGATAAATGCATTAGGATTAAACAAGAAGGCGGTTATCATTTTTATGTCCGATAACGGAGGACTGAGTACCTGGAAGGCGCAGATGGGCTCCGGCGATACCTCGTGTTCGGCTGTTCGTATGGGCGATTATAAGTTGATTAAATTTTACGAAGAACCGACGTTTGAACTGTTTAAGCTAAAGACGGATTCCTATGAGAAGAATAATATTGCATGCAAAACGCGCAGAAAACGGAAACCTTGCGTCGCGAATTTATGCGGCGTTTAAAAAGTCAATATGCTAATTTCCCGAAAGGTAATAAACTATATTATCGCGAGTAAGACTGAAAAAAATATGATAAATATTGCAGTTATTAAAAGTTTTTAAGAAATTAAAAATTCTTTTTCCTTGCAAAAAATCTAATATTATCGGGAAGACCGCTTTTTCATAAAACGGGAATTATATATTATATTTCTCTATATTATGCCTGTGGAATCTTTGAAATGAACCTTGAATAAGTAAAAAAAGCTTGTATTAATGGGGTTTTTTTATGCGTAAATTATATCTGATCTTTTCCGTATTTTTATTGTCATGTGTTCACCATCAAAGCGTTAAGCTTCCGTCGCCGCTTCTTAGAGCCCATGCACATAATGATTATATGCACGAACATCCTTTGCTCGATGCGCTCTCTTTCGGTTATACGAGCGTTGAGGCCGATATCCATTTAATTGATGATACGTTGTATGTTGCCCATGATAAAGAAGATATTCGAATGGGTAGAACATTATGCAAACTGTATTTACAGCCGTTAAAAAAAATTGTTATGTCGAATAATGGCCGGATTTACGGAAAAGAGATTCCCTTTCTTTTGCTGGTTGATATTAAAAGTGATGCCGATTCTACTTACAGGGCATTGAAACGTGTTTTAAACGAATATCGGTCAATGTTAACCTCCTATGAAAATGGAAAAATTGAAGAAGGCGCCGTTACGATCATCATTTCCGGAAACAGACCTTTGCAAATAATGAAAAATGAGAATAGGCGTTATACTTTTTACGATGGCAGGCCAAGTGATTTGAAAAACAATCTACAGGCAACATTAATGCCGCTAATCAGCGCTAATTGGAATGATTATTTCAAATGGCAAGGACAGGGCGCGTTTCCCGAAAATGAAGGGAAACGTTTAGCGCAGTTGGTCGATTCCGTACATAGCCGGCATCGTAAATTACGTTTTTGGGCAACCGATGTAATATCCAAAAATCAGGATAATTTTTGGCGGGCGCTAATTGATTATAATATCGATTTTATCGGTACGGATAAACTGGAACAATTGAAGGATTTTTTCGATTCGTCCTCTCGTAAAAAATAATGGGTATAAATAACGCTTGATATTTAATAATCGTTATAATAATTTAAATCATATCGGCAAAAAAAATGATAAAACCTTTACCTTGATAAGGTCTATGAGAAATATTCATTCTTACCAGCGATTCATATTTTTATAGGCGTCTTTAATTTTGTGTTCTTCAGGCACGATCCAAATATTGTTTTCAATCTCCAGCTTCACGTCGTCAAAAAACACGGCCCGGCCGCTGCCGCCGGGGCGGAAATCGGTCACGATATCAACATGCTGTGATGATTGGTTCATCAAACCTTTTTTTAGAAAATCGTCGGTTTCGGCTTTGCCCTTTTCCGAAACAGGGTCATTGGTGTAGCATTCCGGATAGCTGGCGCCGATGGCGATATGCAGCGTTCCACCGACTTTTTCCACGAAAAGCGGGTGCTTTAAAACTCTTTCGATACCGTTGTTCATACCGAGAGCCACTTCCCCGAGCCGGTGAGAGCCGGAATCCGTTTCGATGATTTTTTGTAGCGCTTCATAGCCCTTGTCGGCCGTATACTCAACAATTACGCCTTTTTCAAACTTGAGATAGATACCTTGAATAGTGGTTCCCGCATACGAAACAGGCAGATCGACAAAAATCTCGCCTTGAACGGTGGGCGCATTGGGACTGGTGAACACTTCGCCGTCGGGAAAATTGCGTTTACCGGTGCATTTAATGACGTTTCTTTTATCAATATCCATAGTCAAAGTAAGTGCCCGGCCGTTGTGAGGATGTTCCGTTTCGATACGAATGGTTTTGCTCACGCCCATCAGGCGGTAAATTTCCTCTTCCACATCGTCAAGCAAACGGGGATCAACCATTGATGCGTTTACGATAACGCGGCTATATTCTTCCAAGCTCATGCCTTCCATATCGGCAAAACCTTGTGTTGGGAAGAGGGTGAGTACCCAGGGTTTTAATAGACGAATATTTTTCGGTTCTTCATCCACGCGCATAATGGCCTGGGCTGTTTCTTCCGGAAGATCGCTGTAAAGCTGCGGATTTTCGGCTCCAAGGATTTCGATATATTTAGTCATCGCTTTATAACGTTCTATATGCCAGACCGGAACGCGTTCTATTTGTTCCAATGTGCCGAACTTGGCCATGGATGCTCCCCAAATTTTTCCGCGGTCATTATCCGGCGGAACCATATTGATATCGGCAATGCCGCCGCCGGCAATTATTTTATCTTGTATTACGGACATCAGCGGCCAGGTAATATGTTCACCTTTTATCATAACCACGTCATCCTTCTCGATGCCGTTCAGCGAATAGTTTACCAAATAGTCCGCCCATTTTTTTAGCTCGTCTTGACTAATATTTAAGTTCATCTTTTTCTCCTTCCTATCATACAAAACCGCCTTTAAAACCGTTTATATAGATTACAAATATAAATTAATAATAGCAATGTAAAAATAAAATATTTTTATTGAAAATAAGTATAACATTATAGAAACCAATAAATTATGTAAATAGAATAAAACAAAATCATATATTGCTTTTGAAAGAACTGATGATTAAATTATCACTTTAAAAGCCTTAAAGAAAAATCAGCTCGTTAAGTTTAATTTTTATACATTTACGTTGTCCAATAACAACAGGAGGAAGGGATAATGGGACGAATAAAAGTTATTATTATGGGCGCGGCGGGACGCGATTTTCACAATTTTAATACCTTTTTTAAAGATAATAAACAGTATGATGTAAAAGCTTTTACGGCAACACAAATTCCTAATATCGAAGGGCGTAAATACCCCCTCCGAACTTGCCGGCAAATTATACCCCGACGGTATTGATATATATCCCGAGTCCGAGCTTACGCGGTTAATAAAAAAATACGACGCGGACGAGGTTGTTTTCTCTTACAGCGATGTGCCTTATGACTATATTATGAGCCGGGCGTCAATGGTAATAGAAGCGGGTGCGGATTTTAAATTGATGAGTCAAAAGCATTCCCAAATTAAAAGTTCCAAACCGGTAATTTCCGTGTGCGCTGTGCGTACGGGCTGCGGCAAGAGTCAAACTACGCGCAAAGTGGCGAAAATTCTGCGCGATGCAGGCAAAAAGGTGGCGGCTATTCGTCATCCTATGCCTTATGGGGATTTGGTCGAACAAAAGGTTCAGCGCTATGCCGAATTGAGCGATCTTGATAAATATAAATGCACAATAGAAGAGCGGGAAGAGTACGAACCGCATATTGTTTCCGGAACGATTATTTATGCCGGCGTGGATTATGAATCCATTATTCGCGAAGCGGAGAAAGAGGCCGATGTTATTTTATGGGACGGCGGTAATAATGATCTCTCTTTTTATGAGACCGATCTGTTAATAACGGTTGTTGATCCGCACCGAGCAGGGGATGAAATTTTTTATTATCCGGGCGAAGTGAATCTACGCGCCGCCGATGTGGTGTTAATCAATAAAATAGAAACAGCTGCGCCGGAGGATATTCAATTGGTGCGCGATAATATACACGATGTCAATCCTAAGGCGAAGGTCATAGACGGCGCCTCACCTATTTTTGTAGATAATTATGAGCAAATCCGAGGGAAACGCGTGCTGGTGGTTGAGGACGGTCCCACCTTAACACACGGTGAAATGGAATATGGCGCAGGCGTTATCGCGGCGGATAAGTTCGGCGCCGCCGAACTGGTTGATCCGCGCCCCTTTACGGTCGGTTCCATTACCAAAACTTTTGAAAAATATCCGGGGATAGGTGCTTTGTTGCCGGCAATGGGTTATGGCGACCGGCAAATTAAAGAGCTGGAAGAGACGATCAATAACAGTGATTGCGATTTGGTAATAATCGGTACCCCCATAGATTTGCGTAAAATTATCAATATAAACAAACCGGCTTTACGGGTTTATTATGAATTGGAAGAAATCGGAAAACCGGATTTGAGGGAAGTTTTAGCTGATTATTTGAAATGATTGCTTAAAAACCGATCAATAAACTTACTAACCCTGTGGGAAAATGTTGGTCTCTTGCAGGGTTTTATAATTAATTGTATCGGAATTTCAAAGTTTACGCTTATTCCATCTATCTTGCAAAACAGAAATAATAAATCTCCCCTTATAAAAGGGGTAAGGGGGTTGTGATAAATATCGGAATTAATGAATAATGAAAACCGGACAACCCCTATAGTCCCCTTTTTTAAGGGGACGGTTTTAATCTGTTTTTCTATTTGCGTAATTCAACATTAATCATTTTGCGAAGCTATGTTCTAAAAAACGGAGTATTATGAAAGAAAAAATAATTGTAGCGTTAGGGGGCAATGCCATAACCGGCGCGCATGAAAGAGGCGATATTCATCAGCAGTTTGCCAATACGCGGCGCAGTATGATAGGCGTAATCGAAATTTTAAAACAAGATTATGAAATGGTAATTACCCATGGAAACGGGCCGCAAGTGGGCAACGCTTTAATCCGCATTGAGGAAAGCCGCCATGTGGTGCCGACTTTACCGCTTGGTATTGTCGTTGCCGATCTCGAAGGCGGCATGGGGTATATGATTCAACAGTGTCTGGAAAATAAATTGTATGATATGAAAGTAAGGAAAGATGTGGTAACCATTCTTACGCAGGTTTTGGTTAAGAAAGACGATCCCGCAATAAAAAATCCTACAAAATTTGTCGGTCCGTTTTACAACAAAGAAGATGTGGAAACTTTGCGTAAACATCGCGGCTGGATTATGCGGGAAGATAAAGGGCGGGGGTATCGACGTGTTGTGGCATCGCCCAAACCGATTGGAATTGTGGAGAAAAATACGATAAAGCATCTTGTCGAAATGGGAATAGTGGTCATTGCGGCGGGCGGAGGCGGAATTCCGGTTTATGTGGATGACAACGGTTGGTTAGAAGGTGTGGACGGCGTTATCGATAAAGATCTGGCTTCCGCGGTTCTCGGCAATGAAATCGGCGCCAAAAAATTAATTATATTAACGGCTATTGACCGGGTGGCGATCAACTTTAACGAGCCTAATCAGCAGTTTCTCGATAAATTAAACGTAAAAGAGGCGGAAAGATTGATGGCGCAGGGACAGTTCCCCGCCGGCAGCATGGGGCCGAAGGTTCAAGCGGCGATTAATTTTATTAAAGGCGGGGGAGAAGAAGTGATTATTACGTCCATTGATAATGCCGAAAAAGCGCTGACCGGAAACACAGGAACTTGTATAACGCTTTAAATGCGTTCTATTCGGATGCTCTATCCTTTTTAGAGAAAATTTCATTGATTTTGTTTAAGAGCGTTTGGATTGTAAACGGTTTTTGTACAAAATATAAACCCTCTTCCAATACGCCGTGATGAACAATAGCGTTCTCGGTATAACCGGACATATACAATACTTGTAAATTGTTATTGATTTTTTTGCATTGTTTGGCCAAAATTTTTCCGTTCAATTTGGGCATAATCACATCGGTTATTAACAAGTCTATTTCTTTACCTTTATTTCGCATTATCTGCAATGCTTCGTCAACATCTCCGCTTTCAATAACTGTATATTTTGTCATTTTAAGCATTTCTATAATTAATTCCCGAACATTAGGGTCATCTTCTACAACAAGAATATTACCCTTTTCAATCATAGTTAAATTTTCCCTTATTGTTTTTTTCGGCGGCCTTGTTTTTTCCTTAATTACGGGAAAATAAATTTTAAAGGTAGTACCGTGGTCAATTTCGCTGTACACCCAAATGTAACCGTTATTTTGTTTGACAATTCCATATACGGTGGATAATCCCAATCCTGTGCCTTCACCGGTTTTTTTTGTTGTAAAAAACGGTTCAAATATTTTCTCTTTAATTTCCGGAGCGATACCCTGACCGTTGTCGCTGATGGAAATCGTGACATAGTCGCCAATTTTTTCAGTCATATGTTTTCTTAAACTGTCAACATCAATAGATTCAATATTGGTTTCAACCGTTAATTTTCCGCCTTCAGGCATAGCGTCTTTGGCATTAACGGCAAGGTTTAAAATAATTTGATCTAACTGGGATTTGTCTATTTTTATCGCAGGCAGATCATTTTTAAAAAACGTTTTCAACTCAATATCTTCTCCGATAACTCTTTTTAGCATTTTTTGAATGTTTTGAATGGATTGATTAACATTGATCGGAACAGGATTAATAATTTGTTTTCTGCTGAAAGCCAATAATTGAGCTGTTAATGAAGCGGCAAAGTTTGCAGATTCAAGAATAGTCGAAGTATATTTATATAACGCCTCCCCCTGTTTGATTTTGTTCAGCATCAGTTCGCTGTAACCGATAATAACAGAAAGAACATTGTTAAAATCATGAGCGATTCCGCCGGTCAATCGACCGATGGATTCCATTTTCTGTGCATGGTGAAGTTCTTCTTCTAATTTTTTTCTTAAGCTTACATCGCGTATAAAAGCAGTCGCTTCCCAATTTCTTTTAACGGTTTGTATTGCCGATAAAGATAGTTCAATGGGAAAAACAGCGCCGGATTTATGGAGTCCTGCAATTTCGGTTGTCGTGCCGATGACTGCGCCTTTTCCCGTTTTGATGAATTGATCAAATGCTTTGTTTGCTTTTTTTCGCAGATCTTTCGGCGTAATCATTTCATGAACCTGTTTCCCCATGATTTCTTTTTTTGTATATCCGAACATTTTTTCGGCGCTTTTATTCCAAACATTAATCATACCATGTGAATCGATTCCGATGATGGCGTCCGTTGCGCCTTCTATAAGCGTTTTATATTTTAGTTCGCTTTCACGCAACAAGGTTTCCGTTTTTTTGCGATCGGTTATATCGTAGATATAACCTTGTATGGCCTGTTCGCCGCGGTATGTTATGGATTGTCCCATGACAACAACGTCAATAATCGTTCCGTTCTTTTTTATAAATTTTTCTTCGGCAATTTCTACAATTGTATGCTCCTGAGAATCTAATTTTTTTAGGCGTTTTTTAGCGGTATCGTGATAATTAGGATGGATAAATTCCAAAACATGTTTACCCAAAAGCAGTTCTTCGGATTCATAGCCCAGCAATCGCGCTAGGGCCGGGTTAGCAAAAAGAATTATACCCTTTTTGGCTATCAATAGACCCAAAGGCGCATTTTTTATCAAATATTCATAGTTTTTTTCACTGTTGTTAATTTCTTCTTGTAATTTTTTTGCATCGTTAATATTTCTGATAACGATTGAAAAATAATTTGTATTTACGGATGAACGGGAAGCTTGCAAATGAATGCGGAATTCTTCATGGGTCGCAGCATGAAGCAGACGCGCTTCTTCTGTAAATTTTTCTCCTTTTAAAATAGTGGATTTTATTTTTTCAAATGTCGGTCCATCCGATTTATTCAATTTTATTTGCGAAAAAAGATCAGCATTATTAATGTCTTTTATACCGGTTAATGTATGGCCGCATTTGTTAAGATAAATTAATTGTCCATTGTGATCCGTTAAAGCAATGCAGTCTGCATATTCGTCAATGGCGTTTAAAAGGTGTTTTTCGATATCTTTTTTGTCCATAACAATTTTCCGGTAGGTTGTATCTAAATAAATATTTGCAATAAGCTTGAATATACATACTAAAACATAATATCGGTCTTTATTATTTCATTCGACGGTCTTTTAACTAAGATATTAAAAAATAGTCAAAAAAAAAGAAATTATTTAAATATTATATTTCGAGAGTATCGGAATTTCGAGAAAGTAATATTATTGTTCATTTCTGCACGGGATAATGAAAAACCTATTCAATAATAACGCTTGGAGGTTGCCACCAGTAAACAGGGGAATTGAAATGCAGGTTTGTCATTTTTATCAAATCGGTATGCGAAGCTATATTCTTCTTATACAAAAAACCAATCGCATCTTTTTAAATAAATTTTTTTAATATTCTGAAAAATTGTGTACTTTATGGTCATATAAATTATAAATATTATCGTACTATATTTATAATAAATAGAACAAGGAATTACCCGTTTAATTAAAGAGTAAAAGAAAATTCAAAATTATTTAAAGAAAATATTTTATATCAAAATGGAGTTTGAATAGATGGAAATAGGAATAATCGGTCTGCCCTACTCAGGGAAAACAACGATTTTTAATACCTTGTTAAAACATGTTGGCGGGGATCACAGCGGTGTAAAACAAAGCGCGGAACGAGGCATAGTAAAAGTGCCCGATATTCGTCTCGATAAGTTAACGGAAATGTTTAATCCCAAGAAAAAAGTAAATGCTACCATCGAATATCTTAAAGTTCCCGGTTTAGAGGGGGAGAGTAGCGAATCCAAGAGTCTTCCTTCAAATTTTTTAACCAATTTGAAAAATGTGGACGCTTTGTTGATTATGGTGCGGAACTTTGAGAATGAATTTTATCCGCATCCTTTTGATCGCATTGATCCCGCTGCCGATATTAATTTTATAAATGAGGAGTTTTTAATCAGCGATTTAACCATCGTCGAAGGGCGCGTAGAGCGGCTTGAAAAAAGTATTATGAAAACGCAGCAGGATAATGAAAAACGTGAATTGGAATTGATGAGCCGTTTAAAAGAGCAATTGGAGGCGGAAAAACCGTTGCGTGAATTGCCGTTTAATAAGGATGAAGAAAGGATTCTAAAAGGTTATCAATTCATCACGGCCAAACCGATTCTGTATGTCATTAATATTTCAGAGGACCAAATTGCCGATGCCGAAAAAATAGAAGAATCGTTGTCGGAATTTAGAACGCTTAATTGTGAGATTGCTACTTTAAGTGCTGAAATTGAAAAAGAGATTTCCGAGTTAGATGAAGATGATGCGCTTGAATTTATGAAAGATCTCGGTATAAACGAGTCGGCTATGGATAAATTGATTCGTAAATCTTACGATTTGCTCGGATTAATATCCTTTTTTACGGTGGGCGAAGACGAATGCCGCTCATGGACAATACGCAAAGGAACTAAAGCGCAACAAGCGGCGGGTGTAATTCACAGCGATTTGGAAAAAGGTTTTATTCGGGCGGAAACCGTACACTATGATGATTTGATTTCTCTCGGTAGCCTCAATGCCTGTAAGGATAAAGGCGTTTTGAGATTGGAAGGAAAAGAATATGTCGTTAAAGACGGCGATATTCTTAATATCCGTTTTAATGTATAAATAAGCCGTTTAAGTTTAAGCAAAACAGAGCGATATATATTAGGTTGAAGATGTTTTGACAAAATTTACCAATTTTTTTAAAATCCGGTTCGCTAAAATTTTACATTTTGAAAGTCAATACAAAACCCCATTAATTCAGGTAATAATCGAAGCGCCGACTTCAAAATTTATGAATGACAGCTACTAATCAAACTCTTTATATCCTCTTGATTTTTTAAAAGGAATGCGGTTGTCGGGGCAGCCGATGTTGAGTGTTTCGGCGTACTTTGTGTTGGATTCGCATCCCACGATATACGAGATACCTGCCGCAGCCATCGGATCGCCTTCATTGGTGGCATCTATGAACAATTTTGCCCTAAAAGTTTAAAGGGCTTCGTGGTAATGGAAATGATTTTAACGCCTTCTTTCTTCACACCGTATGTTCTGTTGAGTCGTTCATTATAAACTATTTCAACTTCGTTCTCTTTTATCATTTTTTGAAATACTTTTAAAGGGGTTGAGGTCTCGAAAGTCCACATACACGATTCATTCTTTTTATTAATGGTTTGGCCGTCGCTGCGATAAGCGCTTTTTTTCTGCCATTTCCAATTTTCCGGATTATCATAATATTGGTGAATTCTCTGGTAAAATTCTCTCGCAATGCCGCCGATTCTGTTTTCCTGTTCAATTAAAAGCATTTTTTTTGCTTGTATGGATGCGGCAATGCCGCTTGACGCACCGCAAAATGACGATGTTTTTATCTTGTTATGCGGATTTTGACAGGTCGTAATGATTAATAAAAAGCGGCAAGTATTAAAATAATTATGGAGCGATACATAATTCATCCTTTGTAAAAATATTAGGTATATTTTTTCCAAAATAACACAATTGAATGGAAAATGAAAGTAAAAAAAATGACGACGTGAGCAGTTAAAATAAATCGGTGCAAATTATATAACGGAAAATGCAAATCTGACACGAATAGTAAAAAATTTACAGATACATGCATATATGGCAGATAAGTATGCCATATCTTCCGCGCATTGTTATGAATTATAATTTAATAAAATTTGATTAGTTTTTATAACACATATAAAAACAAAGAGATATGAAAATTGATAAATTTTTGGCACGTTGTTTGTATTAATAAAGGGCGAAAGCGATAAAAAAAAGGAAACCAAAATAAAAAAGGAGGGATGAAAAATGACGTTAGTAAAATTTAATCCGGCGAGAGATTTGTTAAACATTCGTGATAACTTCGATCGTATGGTTCAGGATCTTTTTGATAGGAGATGGGATGTTTCGGAATCTATGGGCGAATTGACTCCGGCTGTTAATATCGAAGAGAATGAAAATGAATACATCATCACTGCGGAACTTCCCGGAGTTAAAAAGAGCGATGTAAAAATCACGTTCGAAGACGGTGCTCTCAGTATTTCCGGTGAGAAAAAAGTTGAAAACGAAGACAAAAAAGACAATTTCCACAGAATCGAACGCAGATACGGAATGTTCTCGAGAAGCTTTGCCATACCGACCAGCATTGTGGTTGACAAAATCGACGCTTCTTTCAAAGACGGCGTTCTGAAAGTTGTTCTTCCGAAAGCAGAAGAAGCCAAACCGAAACAGATCGAAGTAAAAGTTAAATAAATCTCTCATAACATACCTTAGAAAAGGCAGACCAAAATCGTCTGCCTTTTTTTATTTGCTTTATGGAAACTTAATTTTGTATTTTAGCGCAGAGTTAAAATATAAAATATTGGATATAAAATGAATTTCGGCGTACAAGAATTTATTATAATTTTTATAATTGTTTTGGTTTTATTCGGCGGGAAAAGAATTCCTGAAATGGTAAAGAATCTCGGGGCATCGGTAAAACAGTTCAAAGCCGGTATGCAGGATGGCGCCAATAAAAAAGACGACGAAAAATAAATTTCTTCAATCCGTCTTTCTTTTATAAATATCAATGAATTATAATTTGAACTGTCTGCTTACTCCGCTATAGATTATAAAAAAAATAATGTTTGAAAAATACCAAGCATTCTTATTGCCAACCGTTTCGCGAATTAAATACCATTAATAACGACCATTTCTATACAATTTTTATCATTATGTTTAACGGAATTCACGCGTCTTGATACGGGATAAATATCCAACGGCTTTTCAAATGGTCGTAAAAGCATTAATGCCTCTTCGGTCTTATTGTATTTACTACTAAGCCATTGATCGATGTCCTCCTTATGTAGAATCACAGGCATTCTATCGTGTAAAAAGGATATTTGTCTATTGGCGTGTGTTGTGATAATGGTATAGGTAAACAGAGGATTCCCCGATGGGTTTTTCCAAAAACTCCATAATCCAGCCAAGGGCATAAGAGCATGATCGGGATGTTTAATATAATATGGTTGTTTGCCTTTTGTTCCCTTTCTCCATTCATAAAAACCGTCGCTTATTACAATACATCGATTCGTATTGATAAGATTGCGAAATGCCGGTTTTTCTCTTAGGGTCTCGGCGCGGGCGTTAATCATTCTTGCCGCAAATTTATCGTCCTTTGCCCAGGATGGTATTAATCCCCAGTGCATCATTTTTGCTTTCCGTTTGTTGTTTTGTAAAATCACAACCGGATTAAAATCGGTGGGAGCTATATTGTAATTGAGATGATATTCCGCATCATCGTCCCAATCATCGATGAGCAGTTCTTTTATGATTTCCAATTTACCTTTGGTTAATGTTTTTCGGCCGCACATGTAAGCTATCCTTATTAGTGGTTTAATAAACTCTCGTCATAGATGCAATAAAAAATAGTTTTATATAACCAATAATATTCTACTATTTTGTTATTATTATAAATATATTCAAGTTAAATGACTACGGCAAGCATTTTTTATTTTTAAAATGACAACCTAATGAATTTTGCTTGCATAAAAGGAAAAATTGTAGCGGTTTGGCACGGAGATTGCAAAGTAGAAAGAAAAAGAAAAGGAGGATGACAAAATGACATTCGATAAATTCACGATAAAAGCACAAGAAGGTTTAGCCTTGGCTGGAGAGATTGCAGGGGAGTACAATCAGCAACAAATTGAAAATGAACATATATTAAAAGCTTTATTGCAGGACAGCGAAGGGGTGGTGACGGCGGTGGTTAAAAAATACGGTATTCCGCTGGATCAAATTAACGCTCGTTTGGATGAAGCTATTGAAAAATATCATAAAGTTTACGGCGGAGGCGTTACGCAACCGCATCTTAGTCAGGATGCGCAAAAGATGCTGCAAAAAGCTTGGGATGAGGCGCGAAATCTGAAGGACGAATATGTCAGTTCGGAACATTTGCTGTTGGCTATAAGCGAGCATAAAGGCGGGAAAGCGCCCGAGATATTGCTTTCATTCGGTCTAAGCAAAGAGATGATTATGAAAGCGCTGCAAGAAGTGCGCGGTTCGCAGCGCGTTACAGACCAAAATCCGGAAGTAAAATATCAGGCCTTACAGAAATACGGACGCGATTTGAATGAATTGGCAAGAGCTGGAAAACTTGATCCGGTAATCGGCCGCGACGAAGAGATCCGTCGTGTTTTGCAGGTACTTTCGCGCCGCACAAAAAATAATCCGGTACTGATCGGCGAGCCGGGCGTCGGTAAAACGGCGGTCGTTGAGGGCATCGCTTATCGTATTGTAAACGGCGATATCCCGGAGAATTTAAAGGAAAAACGCATTGTCGCTCTTGATATGGGCGCGTTGATTGCCGGCGCTAAGTTCCGCGGCGAGTTCGAAGAGCGTTTAAAAGCGGTCTTGAAAGAGGTCGTTGAATCGGACGGAAACGTTATACTTTTTATTGACGAACTGCATACGTTGGTGGGTGCGGGCGCGACAGAAGGCGCAATGGACGCTTCCAATATGCTCAAACCGGCCTTAGCGCGCGGCGAGTTGCGGGCAATCGGTGCGACGACTATCGACGAATACCGCAAATATATTGAAAAAGACGCTGCATTAGAAAGACGTTTTCAACCGGTTATGATTAACGAGCCGTCGGTAGAGGATACCATTTCCATTTTACGCGGTCTGAAAGAGAAATACGACGTACATCACGGCGTGCGTATTCAAGATTCCGCTATTGTGGCGGCGGCCACTTTGTCGCACCGTTATATTTCCGATCGGTTTTTGCCGGATAAGGCTATCGATTTAATTGACGAAGCAGCTTCGAAACTGCGTATCGAGATCGACAGTATGCCGGAAGAACTGGACGATTTGGAACGCCGGATAAAGCAGCTGGAAATAGAAGCTCTTGCGCTTAAAAAGGAGCGCGACGAGGCCTCGAAAAAGCGTTTGCAGGTAGTTAAAGAGGATATTGCCAATCTCAACGAGCAGGCGAAAAAATTGAGGACGCAATGGAAAACGGAAAAAGAAAATATTAAACGCATTCGCGATTTGAAATCGGAAATCGATGAATTAAAAATCGAAATGGAAAAAGTGGAGCGCGAAGGCAATCTCAACAGAGCGGCGGAGATTCGCTACAGCTTAATACCGGAAAAAGAACAAGAATTGGAAAAATTAAAAAATCGGCAAAATGAATTACTGGAGGAAAAGCCGCTGCTGAAAGAAGAGGTTGACGATGAAGATATTGCGGAAATCGTTTCCAAATGGACCGGTATTCCGGTTCAAAGGATGTTGGAATCGGAAAAAGAAAAATTGCTGAAGATGGAAGACCATTTGCGTGAGCGGGTTATCGGGCAGGATGAAGCGGTAAAAGTGGTATCTGACGCCATTAGGCGTTCGCGCGCCGGTTTGAGCGATCAGAATCGGCCGATCGGTTCCTTTATTTTCCTCGGTTCCACCGGTGTTGGTAAAACGGAGCTGGCCCGCGCTTTGGCCGAATTTCTGTTCGATGATGAATCGGCTCTTGTGCGTATCGATATGTCGGAGTATATGGAACGGCATTCGGTTTCACGTCTCGTCGGATCGCCTCCGGGCTATGTGGGTTATGAAGAAGGCGGCCAGTTGACCGAAGCGGTGCGTCGTAAACCATATTCGGTTGTGCTGCTTGACGAGATTGAAAAGGCGCATCCCGAAGTGTTTAATATTCTGTTGCAGATGTTGGACGACGGACGTTTGACGGATAACAAAGGGCGCACGGTAAGTTTTAAAAATACGATAATTATAATGACATCGAACCTTGGCGCGCAGTTTATCCGTGAAAGTTCGGAAAAATGGACGGATGAAGATGCGGAAAAGGTTTATGAAGAGATACGCGCTAATGTGATGGAAACTTTGAAACAGGCGTTACGGCCAGAATTTATAAATCGTATCGACGATATTATCGTATTCCATCCGTTGACTAAGGAAAATATTAAGGATATTGTACGCTTGCAGTTTAAAAATATACAGGAAATGCTGGAAGATAAAGGCATTGTCATTGAACTGCGCGAGGGCGCTTTGGAATACCTTGTAAAAGTAGGTTACGACCCTGTATTCGGCGCGCGTTCCTTGAAGCGTCTGATCCAAAAAGAGGTGGTAAACGAACTGGCTAAAGAAATAATTGCCGGTAAACTCTCCACCGGGACCACGGTTTATGTGGATAGCGACGGACACAAAATTGTGTTTAGACAAAACTAAAACATAAAAAAGGCGGGATTTTTCCCGCCATTTTTATTTGCCTTCTTTTAGATGTCCAACATTCCGACAAGTAAGGGAGATCATCACAATACTCCATTCGTACGGTTATATATTTGCCTTTGCGTACATTGCACCGGAAATATTTATGAGTGTCGACGGCTCCTTCTTTCCTTCTGGCAACATGGGTAAAAAGAACGCCGTCCGGCCAAGGCGCCTTATGATTTATAAAAAGAGGAGCCAAACTTTTTCCATCTAATTTTTCCTCTGTTTTGAATTTTTACTTTATGAAACATTCATTTAAAACTGCCCATGATGTTATGTAAACTGTTAGTTACTTGATAAGCAGCATCTTTATGGTGCGCAGCGTCTTGTCGTTGCTTAGTTTACACCAATATACTCCGCTTGCTAATTTAGACCCGTCAAATACCACCCGATATTCTCCCGCTCTTTTAAATCCGTTGAGAAGCGTTTTAACTAAACGCCCGTTGATATTGTAGATACTTAATTTTACTTTTTCGCTTTTTTGCAACTGAAAACGAATGGTTGTTTGCGGATTGAAAGGATTAGGATAATTGGGATATAATTTTAATGTTGTAGGAAGATGTGCCGAATTGGAGCGTTCTTCAACGGAAGTAATGCCCTGTTCATTATACACAAATACGCCGGACTCACGATTCAAAATCCATAAGTTATTGGTTTTTGGGTCAATTATGATTTTTTCAATGTTATTGTTATTCAGCGGTGAATTATCGCGATTAAATATTTGCATGGGAGCGTCGGGGAGTATTTTGGCAAGTCCGCCGCCGTTGGTTCCGACCCAGATGATGCCGCTGGTGTCCACCGCTAATGAAGTGACATAATCATGTGGTAAATCGCTGTTCGCTTTTGTAAATAGAGTCCAATTGCTTCCGTTATATTTCATTAACCCGCCTTGCCAATTCAGATCGTCGTCGGGTCTTCCGCCGAACCATAAATTCCCGCTTGAGTCTAAAGCCGCCGAAGTAGCCTCTTTAATTGGCGCCTCGGACCAATATCGAGTAAATTCTTCTCCATTATAAGAATACACATTTAAGCTTGCAAACCAAAGAATACCGTGCTTGTCACGCTGTAAATCATTAAATGAGGTGGGATATTGAGGATGTTCGGCCGGAAATTTATGCCAAACGGAATCAAGATAGGCCATTCCATAATAATCGCTGCCCTTGAAAGCCGCCCAAAGCGTTCCGTAAACGCGTCCGTCAAGCCGTTTATCGGTTTTCCATTGTAAGGCTTTAACATAAGCGTTGCTGATACCGAGACTTTCTTGTGAAACTAAAGAAATATTATCTCCCGATATTTTGGTAAAACTTGTGTTTATATTATCTGCGCACCAAATATTATCCCATGCATCCACCGCCAAATATTTGGTCGGATTGGATAAACTGTAAAAATCGCCGTCGCTCCAATCATATTTCCGAATGAGATGATCATGCTCATCCAAAATATCAATTCCTTCGCTGGCGATATACTTTTTCCCGTTGGCTATAACCATAGTGTTAACATTATTGCTGTGGATCGGTGAAATATTCAAATTGTAATTATCGGAAAATGTATATTGCCATTCGGACGGATGATCGGCAATTACCAATCCTAAAAACGGCCAGGTTAGACTCATAGCAATTTTATCTTCGGCGTAAACATAAATCAAATAATTTAATTTATCGCCGTCCTGATTAGGGATGATATTCCATGTGTTGTCGGTATGCAGAACAGAAACTCCGTTTTGGCCGTGATTAAAATAGAGGTCTCCATTGGGCGCTGCATCCATTTGTACGATACGGCTTGTTGGCATGGGTGTGTTATCGTTATTATAATTTTCCCATCCGCCATTGCCGTATATCCAAAATCCATTATCGGCTGTTGTAACGACTATGTTATTCATATAATTAAATCCTACATCCGTAATATATGTGGAAAGTCCGAAGTTCATATCGCTGATGCTGCCGTCACTGCGTATAAATTCCACTTTATCTTCGAGGGCGAATAATAATCCGGAGGATGGCGCGGCATATACGGCTTTTATATATTTTAGGGAATCGCCGTCATTATCTACGTAAAAATGTTTCCATTGGCTGCCGTTATAAAAGGTTAAAGCCGAATCGGTTACTATCCATAAGCCGTTGTTTCTCTCATAATCAAGATATTTGATATTATTGTTTAATAATTCCGAATTTTCCATGGTGAAGTTGGTGAAAGTTCCGCCGTTGAATTTACTGACACCAAACGCGCTGCCCAACCAAAGATTACCGTTTTCGTCCTTGGCAAGCATGGGAATACGATTAGAGATGATATCGGAATTACCGCGATTGAATACTTGAATGGTTTTTGTTTCTTCGTTGAATTTTACCAAACCGCCTTCCGTTCCCAGCCACCAATTATCTGCGTTGTATTGAATGGAAAGTATGGCGTTCGTGTAGGTGTAATTTATCCAATTATCTTGGGAAAACAATGCGCCTGAAAAGGCCATCATCAAAAATAAAAATAAAGAGAAAAAGTGTTTCATAATATTAATCCTCTTGGTTTTATTCGTTATTACAATATTGAAGCGCTATCAACCTGTTTCAAAAATCAATTTATTATTGCTTTAAAGCTTAAAATTTGTATCAAATTTTATTGTAACAACAGCATTTTTCGCGTAATACGCAAGTTTCCCGACTGCAGTGTATAAAAATAAACGCCGCTTGGTAAATCACGAGCGTCAAAAATAATGTCAAAATTACCGGCAGCCATTCGACGATTTACCAACGTGCGCACTTTTTGTCCCAACGCGTTAAAAACGGTAAGACGGGTCGCATTGCTTTTTACCAAACTAAAGCGAATATGCGTAGAAGGGTTAAACGGGTTCGGATAATTTTGATAGAGTGAAAACGTTGCGGGGAGGTGTCTTTGTTCCGTTAAAGCGGTAGGACTTTCTTCCGTGTAAATATTAATTCCCCGATAACCGTTGTCATAAACGGACGACCACACTTCCGTGGAATCTCCTGCAATTCGAACGGCAACCGTAATTACATTATTTCCTGTGATTCCGGAATTGTCTTTATAATAGGAAAGCAGACTTTTTTCGTCATATCTCCCTAATCCTTCTTCGTCCTGTCCGAACCAGACGACGCCCGCTGGGTCAACGGCGAGCGATGTTACGGAATTGTTGGGATTCCATGCATCGGCCATATTGAAAATCGTCCAATTGCTTCCGTCATAAATGGCAAGTTCGCCGCCTTCGCAGCCTATAATTAACTGCCCGTTACCAAAAGTGAAGCCGCCGTCTTTTAAAGAGACGGCGTTAATCCATGGATTATTCAAATCACCGACGTCAAAGGCTTCCCAGGCCGTCCCGTCATATTTCATTAAGCCGCTGTTGGTGCCGGCCCACAAAACACTTTTATTGGAATTCGGATCGTCTTCCGCAGCCAGCGCCAAAACGCTGTTGTCGGGTAAGATACCCGAGCTTTGGTCAAAATAGCTCCAGTTTGTGCCGTCAAAACGGAATAATCCTTGACCCCAAGTGCCGACCCAAATGCTTCCACCGTTGTCGGGGCCGCCGTTTTGCAGGGTTAAAGAACGCGCATAAGTAATAGTATGGCCCGCGCCGTCGTCCGCATATTGTACAAATTGGCCGTCGGCGTATTTGTAAAGCCCATGATATTCCGTTGCAATCCAGTAGCTTCCATTCGGATCTTTTATGATACGGCTTACATAATCGGCGTCAAATCCGTTTCCGGTTGTGGAATTGTAAACATTAACAATCCCGTTGCGGTAATGAATCAAACCGCTGTCTTGCGTACAAAACCATACCGATTGATCCGTATCGAAGTATATATCTTGAATTGAATTTACTGGTAAATTCGAGTTGTCTTTATTTAAATATTTCCAACTTTGACCATGGGAGGACAGCGGTATAAATATCGCCATTAACAGCAGGGAAAATGTAAAAAGATTTTTCATGTCAATTCCTTTCATGTTAATAAATATTCTTTTTTTCCGTTTACAAAAAACTTTGCATTATTTGTAATGTGATTTCAAAAATAAAAAAATATCAATGTTGTCGTTTCGACAAATGTAGCGTTAAAAAACTTTCGAATTATATTAATGAACCGATTTCTCCGTGCTTGCGGAATATTTCAAACTACGAAAAGCCTTGATAGTAAAAAATTTTTACTATCATAATATACATAGAAGTATGATAAAAGATGTTACTAACATCACATTTTTTACAAAATATAAATCATTAATAGGCTCTACTGGGTTTCTTATGGGTAAAGTTCTAATTTACCAAGGAAAAACAGTATCGCGATTCTAAAATTTTCAAAAGTTCTAAATCCTCTACCAATAGTTTTTATTTCCTGAA
>CAYRJN010000011.1:0-35416 GCA_964424545.1 uncultured Calditrichaceae bacterium | reverse complement strand
GAAACCCTTTTAGATAACCTTAAAGAGGGCAAAAAGTATTATTATCAAGTTGCTTCCGATAAGGTGGTCAGCGCCACCAAGTCGTTCAACAGCGATAATCCAGCGTCAAAGTCGCTAATTTTTGCTGTAACGGGCGACAGCCGATCGCGTCCGCAAGTATTCGGCGCCATAATGCGGCAAATAAAAAAGCATAACCCGGATGTAATTCTAAGCGTGGGCGATCTGGTACGTAAAGGCGGAAAATATGAAGAGTGGAATCGCTATTATTTTGACGTTGCCAATGATGTTATTGCTCATATCCCATTGATCCCTGCCCTCGGAGACCATGAAGCTGATGAGATTGACGGGGACGGGGGACTTCTTTTCAGCTATTTTTTTTATAATGAAAAGAGACACGATAAATTATGGTTTTCCTTTGATTACGCCGACGCTCATTTTGTGGCGCTCGATTACCGTTATCCCGACAGCAGGGAAATGATCGAATGGTTTAAAAAGGATATGAAAAATACCAAGGCAAAATGGCGCTTCGTTTATATGCATCGGCCTTGTTACAATCTCGGCGGACATCGTTCCGCCTGGGGCCGCGCTGTTTGGCCGCAACTTTTCAGCGATTATAAAGTGGATATTATCTTTGCTGGACATTCGCATTTGTATGAGCGTTTTTATCCGGTTCGTCCGAAAAGCGACGATAAGGCCTTTGCAGTAACGTATATTACTACCGGTGGGTCGGGCGCATCTTTATATATAACGGGACAAAGTCCTCTTCTTGCCTACACTCAATCCGTTTTTCATTACATGATTATTTCCATCGACGGCAACAGGATTGATATCAAAACCCTAACCCCCCAGGATTCGCTGATAGACCGGGTTTCCTGGATAAAAAACGGCAAAGATTTCGAAAAGATGGTAAAGTCGCAAGATGAATTGGATGTTTCGGCAATGTTTATGAACGCTATTTCCACCCGTCTTGAACGTTTGCCTATGAAGGAGATTCCGGCTGTTCTCGATTTAACCTTAGCGCCCGCTATTTGCAGCGACGATATTCTTTTTGATATTACTTTAACCGCAGAGAGCGCTAAACATTATAGTATGGAACCCGTTCATGACGTTATCAGAAAAGGGAAGGCCTTGTCTATCCGTCTGAAAATCTTTGCCAAAGACGATATGGAAGTTTCCAAATGGGGCGATATTCGCCCGGCTATTCATTTACGGGCAAATTTTTCCACATCATCTTTTTCCGGATCTATCCATGGAAGCGATCTTGAATATATTGCTTATTAAACGCTTAGATCTGAAATCGATTCCGCCCCTTATTATGGGGCAGTAGAAAATTTAGCCGGAGGTTGGAGGGTATGAAGGAAATTCTATCAAAAAAATAATAATATTAACGATATAGATTATCAATTCGCCGACTTGGCGAAATGCTGCACGAGCGAAAACGAAAATCTTAAAAGCAAACCATATCAATAATCGTCAGTTTTTTAGGAATAATAAATGTTTATTATTTTTTCCGTAAAGGCGGGATCGGAATGACAACTGAGCGCTGTATATCGATGCTTTTAATCTTATGAAAAAAGGTTTTCAATATCCTCCCTACTAATGTTCTTAATTATTGCCGCTTCGCTGCTAATTAATTCTTCTGCCAGCGCTTTTTTCTTTTCCTGCAATTTTAAAACTTTTTCTTCAACGGTGCCTTTGGTAATCAGCTTGTAAACAAAGACTTTCTTTTTCTGGCCGATTCGATGACTTCTATCGGTAGCCTGATTCTCCACGGCGGGATTCCACCATGGATCAATATGTATAACATAATCCGCCGCCGTCAAGTTTAAGCCCAATCCACCCGCTTTAAGAGAGATAAGGAATAATTTAACATCGCTATCGGTTTGAAATCGGTCAACAATTTTTTGTCTGTTTTTACTGCCGCCATCTAAGTAGCAATAATCAACGGTTTCTTGATCCAATTGTGCGCGCAATAATGACAAAGCTTTAACAAATTGAGAAAATATCAAGGCCTTGTGCCCTTCGTTTTTTATATCCTCAATCAAATCCAGCAACGCGTCCATCTTTCCCGAAGATTTATTATATTTGGCATTAACCATTTTAGGATGTATACTAACCTGCCGTAACTTTGTCAACCCTTCCAATATTTTTATTTTTGATTTGGCAATCCCGTTTTTTTCAATTACGCCGAGAATCTCCATTCTATAATAATCCCGCCATTTATTATATTCTTTACGGTGTGACGCGTCCATTTCACAGTACATAATATTTTCCACTTTGGGCGGCAACTCTTTTAAAACCTCCTCTTTTGTGCGCCTTAAAACAAAAGGATTTATAATTCTTTTTAGTTGTTGAGCCTTCTGCATATCGCCTTCTTTTTCAATCAAACGGGCAAAATTGCTTTGAAATGATTTAATATTGCCGAGCATACCGGGGTTGACAAAATGAAACTGCGACCATAATTCGGTAAGATTATTTTCAATCGGCGTACCGGTCATAACGAGACGATGCTGTGCATGTAAATTACCAACCGCTTTAGCGGTTAAGGAAAAAGGATTTTTGATTTTTTGAGATTCGTCCAAAATCACATAATTGAAACGGATGCCGTTAAATATTTTAAAATCGCGTAAAATCAAGGCATAGCTTGTAACAATTAAATCATAGTTATCAAATTCTTCATTATTTTTCCGTCTATCCGGCCCGTAATGTAAAAGAACTTTTAATTGCGGAGTAAATTTTTCCGCTTCCACTAACCAATTGGAGATTACCGACGTAGGGGCAATAATCAGGCTTTTTTCTTTACCGGCATTCTTTTCATTTTGTAATAACGCCAAGGCTTGAATTGTTTTTCCCAATCCCATATCATCGGCAAGGCAGCCGCCGAAACCGTAATCGCGCAAGAAAGTGAGCCAATCCAAGCCGGCTTTCTGATAAGAACGCAACTTTCCTTTAAATTCTTTAGCCGGCACTACCGATTCAATTTTTTCAAACGATTTTATTTTTTTTAATTTTTTTTTGAAATTAGTATCCGTTTTAGTATGATCGGCGGCGGAGAGAATTTCGTTAAGAATTAAGGCTTGATTTTCGGAAAATTTTAAATTTCCGCTTTTTTTATCTTTTTCGGAAAACGACGCTATAAAACCAAGTTTTTCCACAATTTCATTATTTAGCATTACATAAGGGCCGTCGCTTAACTGAATATATTTTTTATTTTTCTTTAGGGCTTTTAGAACTTCGCTGTAAGAAACCTGAATCCCGTCAAAATCTATTTTAACATTTAGATCAAACCAATCAATACCGCTTGAAACGCTGGAAATGATCTTAGCTTTTCCGTGATGAACTTTTAATTTTTTAAGATTCTCTTCGCCGTAAATTGCAAAGCCGTTTTCAGTAAAAATAGGTAGCGTTTCAAACATCCAATCGATGGGATTCGTTTTATATTTTAGTTTATAATCTCCGTTAAGATGATATTGTAAACGATATTTTTCCAAAAATTTCAACCATGATTTTTCTACTTCTGCTTGGCGATGTATAAGATAGCTTGCTTTTTCAGATTCAATTATCATTTTTTTCCTAAACGGACGAGCGTCTACTTCCGTTTTGTTTTCGCCATAATAAAAAAGGGGTTTAATAAGTAATTCTCCATTTTCCTCATTTAGATAGAGCGCCTTTCCGCTTAACCCTTTAATTTCTATTATTTTTAATTCATCCGGTAAATCAAATTTTATTCCACCGGCAATAATTTCAGGATATACTTTTTGGATAAACTCCTTGATTTCCGATTTTTTAATTTTAAGCGGACGTTTTTTGTTAGTAAAAGGCAGTATATAACGCGCTTCAACATTTCTTTTAATTTGATAAATAATCTTATCGGCGCTTAACAAATGTATCGGTTTAACGGTTAATAATAAAAACTTATCATCAATTGCGATGATTTTTCCCCGACCGTCGCTAAGTTCCATAAAAAATAAATAATCGGAGCCTTTTTTCTCAATACGATAAATAAGATGAAAATCATAATTGTATTTTAAAGGATGATCCAACAGACCGTTAATATAAATTTTACTTGCCCGCAGTAAATTTAAAATTTCGCCGAAATCACTACCGTATTTAAATCCCGTTTTTAGCCTTCTATAATCATGTTTTACGGAGTCAATATATTTCAAAGCAAGTATTTCCGACGACAATAGCTTATATTTACTGTTATTTTGTTTTAAATCCCATGTATTAATCTCCAAATCGCGGCCATACGTACCGTCTTTTTTTATATATTTTTTAACCGCTTCAATTTCCCAAATGTCGGTATATATATTTAAATAGAATAAAAACTTTTCACTAACGTTATCGATTTTATCCGTTTCTTCTTCTTTTATCATATCCCTCCACGATATTCGTTGATTCTTAATTGTTTTATGACGTACAATTTCATCGTTATACTTTAGAGCAACAGCTACGATGTGTTTACAAACCGGCCCCCAATCGTATGGGCAGCTGCAACTAATGCCGTTTAATTCCCCATCTTCGAAATATAAACTCACGTTATAGGCTCTACTGCTCGAACCGGCCACTTTAGCTTTTACGATGTCTCCGTCGATTTCAAAATTTTTAATTTTTCCTTGTTTATAATATCTTTTACCGCGGTTAAATATTTTTGATCCGGCAATAACTTCTAATTTTTCTAACGGAATAGCTTCCTTTTTTGTTATCATTTTATTTTACTCCAAAGGTAATTATTTTAACCTTTTTATTGCCGACGGCGTCTTTCACCGCAATACGAATGAAATGACGGCCTTTTTTTACTTTCCAATGCGGACGAACAACCACTATCTCCGTCTCCGGATCCCATTCGGGTAAAACAAATTTGTCGTCTAAAGTAACCGAGATATCATCTTCATTTGAAATATCCGATAAAGTATCTTTTACCTTAAATTTTATTTTAAACGATGTTTTAATTATTGTTCCGTTTCGTGGATAAATATCATAAATAAACGGCGCTATGGTATCCAATCCGACGAAAAAACGTCCCAAAGTCGATGTATGCACGCTAACCGTATTTGTTAATGTATCAACTTTGCCGCCGATAAAAGAAAAGCCTTTGGTCGGTTTAAGTTTATAAATTCCCAATTTTTTCGGATAGCGACATTCACCGAAGTAGGCTATTGTTAATTTAATATTACCCTTTAAAATTTGATAATTCGGTTCAATATTAATCAATGGGCTTAATAGAGGCATTTTAAATTTATTTTTATTAATATTATCTCTCCGCAGGTGAATAAGAGTCGTATCGTAAAAACTATCCTCGAAAGATTTTAAACGACATAGGCCGTTTTGCAAAACTGCGCTGTCTGACTCAGCTTGTTTAAATACCGAATAAAAAAGCGTAGTATCAATGTATATCTTATTATTAGAGTTTACCGTCAACGATAATGAATCTGTACCGAAAAAACGGGCGGAAAGCATCTTTTCAAACTTTTTATCATAATATTTAAAAGGAATCGTTAACCTGTTTTTGCCGGAATGCAGCCTTAGCATATAATTAAAATGGCTCATTTTATCAGAAAAGAATTGCAGCGCCAAGTATTTACCGAAACTTTGCGCATTAAGCTTCATCAGGTTGTTTTGAGGTTCCGATGTTGTAACGAAAGATTCTGCCCGCCCGATACCGGCTAAATACTGCGCCTTAAAGTCATAACACTCGGAACAAGGAAGATCGGCTCTAATAATAATTTCTTCGTTGTTTTTACTAATTTTTCTGTTGAGAAATTCATAATAGTTTATCGGTTCCCAAAGCTGCGTTTTATTAGCTGCGAACAGTTTGAGAGATTTTAATCCGGCGGGGACAATCAGTTTAAAATAAATACTGCCGTCAGCTTTGCTTAAAACAAAAAAATTATCGGCCGGTTTATTCACAGGCAGCAAAACGCCTTTAATGATGCTCGTATTGCCGAAATAATCGCTGACAACTATTTTGAAGGGTACCGGGTTATCCGTAATGCTTATAATCCCGTTCCCCAACGAACGGTCATAATATTGCAGAGTCGTATAAGGCTCGATAAATAATTGATGATACACTTTTTGGGTTGCGGCGCACTCAGGATAATAAATTTCCAAATCGACTTCTTTGGTATTTTCAAAATTCATCCAATCATATTGTAACCGAAAGATCTTTTTATCTTTTACAAACAGCTCGGTTCGATAAAAAGAAAACGCATTATGCACGCCGTTAGCCCGGTCGTAACCTTTTACGGCTAAACCGATTTTTCCTTTTGAATATAATGGTTCTTTTATTATGTATTTATTCTCCCCTATGGAATGCAAGGCGACCTTTTTTGGAAAAAACGATCCGTTTACGGTGCTGTTTTCATCCCGCGGAACCACCATCAAGGATTGTAATACCGGAGCAATATTATCTTTAATTTTATCTTTATAAAATATTAGGGGGTTTAAAGGGTGTTCCAAACTGTCGCGGATTTCAAAATGGAGATGCGGTACGCCGATGCCCGTTTGTCCGCTATATCCGATAATTTCGCCTCTTTTGACAAAAATTCGTTTTTGCAAATACCAGTTCAAGGTATATTTTTTATTTTCTATCTGTTTTTGACGAACCATTTTTTCTATTTGCGGGCTAAAACGTTGCAAATGAGCGTAAACGGCAAAATGTCCATCCTTCAATTTAAGATAGAAGGCCTTGCCGTAACCGACCGTTGAAACTCTTAATCGATAAATATATCCGTCGTCAACAGCGTAGCAGGGATAGCCTTCCCTGTTCCATGTTTTGATATCAATTGCCGAATGATAATGCCCGGGACGGTATTCACAAAATGTGGAGGTGAGAAATTGGCTGGCATTGGTCGGCCAAAGATACGTTTGCGCGTTTAATAACAGCGGCAAAAAAAATACAAGCAAAATATATTTATTGAAACGAGTCATAATGTCATTTCTATATGTTAAATTCCAAAAAGTGTGGAAATTACATTAACAACGCTATTTAATCAAATTTAATAATTGTATACAATTTTCAATCGGATAGAGAAATTTGTTTACTTGACGGTTTTATACGATCAATGTCGGAAAGGGTAGAAATATTTATTGTATTTTTTAAGTAAGTTGTTTAATTCGAGCGAAAAAACAGGCGAGAGGACCTTTTTGTGATCGCAAATTTCATTTTCAGACTACTAATAAAATTATTTTCTCCTGTTTTGCTGTATAACGTTAGGCCATAAATGGTAAGAATATTTATGAGAAAGTACAAAAATAAATATCGCATAGAATCGACAAGATTAAAAGGATACAATTACGGTAACGCCGGTTTATATTTTATCGCCATTTGTACGAAAAATCGCGAACATTATTTCGGTGAAATAATTGACGATAAAATGCAAATATCAAATATTGACATTTTATCGGATGTTTTTTGGCATGAAATAAAAAAACATTTAAAAAATATTTAATTGCACCAATTTATGGTAATGCCGAATCATACTCACGGTATTTTAGAAATTAAGGGTAATATTGATAACGGCAACGGTGGCGACATTGTTGGTGACGTTGGTAGAGACGTTGTATACAACGTCTCTACTACAACGGATACAACGTCACAATTAATGAAAAAACAAATGTCCAAAATATCGCCAAAATCAGGGGCAATTGATCGTATTATCGGATCATACAAAGGCGCGGTATCAAAACACGCACATCGTTTAGGATTACAATTTGGTTGGCAATCGCGATTTTATGATCACATTATCAGAAATGGGAAATCATTAGAACGCATACAGTCTAATATAATAAATAATTCTAAAAATTGAAAAAAAGATAAATTCAATCAAAATATTGTAAATAATTCCGATTAAATTAAATGAGAAATTATTGTAGAACTTTTGATTTTACGCTATAAGTTTAAAATTATTATAGATAATGGAAAAGAATAATAGGGGAGTCTTTGCTGTGTATAGCTAAATCGTTATGGTTCGATTAGATAAATTTTTGAAAATACATTAATATTGATTATTTTTCAGTATCATTTATAACATTTTATTAAGGAGTAATATGAGCCTAGTCCGTTTCGGCGTATCCTTGCCAAAAGAACTGATTGAACGTTTTGACGCCTATATTCATCGTAAAAAATATACCAACCGCTCCGAAGCCATCCGCGATCTGATTCGCAGAGCGTTGATCGAAGAAGAAATTACCACCAATAAAAACGTGATAGGCGTTTTACACATCATTTATGATCATCATCAACGGGATTTGAGCGATAAATTAAATGATATCCAGCATGATCACCATGAACAAATTATATCAACAACACACGTACATCTTGATCATAATAACTGTCTCGAAGTAACTTTGCTAAAAGGCAATGTAGAAATTATTCGTTCTCTTTCCGAAAAAATTATTGCAACCAAAGGTGTAAAGAATGGAAAACTATATTTAACTTCCTGCCTTAAATAAAATCATTTTTTTTTAATCATGCCCTTGTTTTTTGTTATGAATAGTGTTACATTTAAAATATTAATAACACGATACCTGTTCCGGCGGACTTTAAATCTGCTTTTGTTGATAAAAAAGTGGCGGGTATTAAAATTTTTTTATGTTATGGAATTTTTATCAACATTTGTTTTATAAGTAATTCGGCAATGCACGCACGAAGTGTGCATAATAGACGTAATCGTTAACCGTTTTGGGAATCCCGATATTAAAAAATAACGCAAGGATGGCTATGGATTATTTAACGAGACTTGATCCTCGTAGCAAAATGCTTTTTACTGTCTTTATTATTACAGGCGTCTTGCTTGTTGATAGGTTTCATTTTATTTATCTCCTATCTTTTATCGGGTTCTTATTATTTTTAACGATTTTTAGCGGCAAGAATTTTACATATTACATTGTTTATCTTTTAAAAATTTATCCTATGATTTTTCTAATCACTTTTTTATTGCCTTTTCAAAGCGCCGCGGGTCAATCCGACAAACTAATAGTCTTAAAACAGTTCAATATCTATAAATCGGGGATATTAAATTTTACAATTATTAATTTGAAATATATTGCTATTGTCCTTTGTACATTGTTGTGGACAACCACAACGCCCTTAGACCGTATAATTAAAGGTTTCGAAATACTTGGCATTCCGGACTGGTTTTTATCCGTTATGACCTTTATGATGCGTATGATATATCTTTTAAAAGATGAAATCGGAAAAATGCACAGAGCATTTCAATCTCGTTATATATCGCTGCCTTATTTTTCAAAAGTAAAAATTCTGGCGCAGATGAGCGGTATTTATTTTGTTCGTGTTGTCGGACGAAGCGAACAGAGCTATTCTTCCATGATAAGCCGTGGTTTTACGGGGCGATGCCCGTCTTCCGTAAAACTAAACTGGCAATTTCAAGATTCGCTACTAACATTTAGCGGTTTTCTTTTCACCGCATTAATTTTAATTTTGCAATAAGTATTTTTCAGGATAATAAAATTCCTTGTTAACATGTGTAACATGATTTTAAATTAATTGACACAAAAGGAGCGATCATGTTTTTATATTCAAAAAATAATTTGCCTATATTTTTATTGCTGCTTTTTCCGCTGTTATTAACGGCGCAGGCCGAGCAGAAGAATTTGCCGCAATATAATTTAAACGATTCCATTATTGTCGTGGCAAATCGCTATCAGGTTACCATAAAAAATATTAGCGATAGCTATGAAGTCATCCCCGGCAACCAGATTAACGCTTTCGGCAGTCATTCGGCGCTTGAACTGATTGACGTCAACTACCCGTCGGCCTTTGTGCTTGACAAAAAAACCATCGGTTACGGCGTTGGCGCGGAGGGCGCCGGTCAAGTTTATTTGCGCGGACAAGGCGGGCATCCCAATACGGGCGTTCTTGTTCTTTTAAACGGCCATCCGGATTTTATGGGTATTTTCGGTCATCCATTACCTGATGTTTACGGTGTTGACGATATTCAACAAATAGAAGTGCTGGCCGGCGCTAATTCCACTGTTTTTGGCGATCATGCGCTTGGCGGCGTTATAAATATCGTAACCCAGCCGAATTATAATAATTTTATGAAAATTTCGGCCGAAGGAGGATCGTATCATACCTACAATCTTGGTATAAACCTGACAAAACAGTTTGGACGCAATGGATTATTTTTTAATATCAGAAAGAAACGTTCCGACGGTCATATGGCTTATACTTCTTTTGAATCGCTCAATATTCAAGGCGGGTGGGCTTACCAATTTAATCCTGTGTGGAATCTTTCCGTCAACGCTCGTTATGTTCCCTATAGTTATGATGATCCCTCAAGAGAAGGCGAAACCGATAATGCTCAAATAGGAGCCTATGCCAACATTAAGCGGGGTACGGGCGAAATAATTTTGAGAAACAATTATGATAAATTAATCGGTTCTACCCAGCTTTATACAAACCTTGGAAAACATCTTTTTTATGACGGTTTTGAATCCAATGATTATACTTACGGATTTTCCACCTATCAAAATTGGCTCTATACCGATAAATTGAATTTTGCAGGAGGATTGGATATTATTAACTACGGCGGTAAGGCTAAGAATGATTTTGCCAAGTTTCCAAACGGTACGCCTATTGTAAATGAGGCCAAACATCAACTAACGTCCTACGGATTTTATCTATTAGGATTTTATTCTCCTTTGCAGATTTTACATATCAAGGCCGGACTGCGTTATCATTATACAACGGAACCGCTAAACGATAAGATATCGCCCGTTATCGGAATTGCCGTAAATCCTTTACAATCATTAAAAGTTTTTGCTAATTACCAAAACGGCTTCCGCAATCCGACTATCATGGAATTATATCTCTTCCCTTCGGCAAATGATAAATTAAAAGAAGAATCGGTTAACAGTTATGAAATTGGAGCGTCTTACGCCTGGTGTCACCATAATTCTCTGAGAGTAACGGTCTATAAAAACGACGTAAAAAATATTATACAAAGTCTGCCTAATACGCCGCCCCCGCCGCCTTACAAATTTGTTAACAGCGGCAGCGCCGCTCAATGGGGTATCGAAACAAAATTAAATATGATGTTAATAAAAAATACGGGTGTAATGCTAACATACAGCTATTTGAATCCGGATCAAATAACGGCGTATAACCCCAAATATCAATTAAAATATATGTTATTTTCAAATTATAAAAAATTCGGACTAAAAATTTACGGCAAATACATTAACGGCTTATACGCTGCTAATAACTGGAAAGACGCATTGCCTGATTATAATATTTTGAATCTATATTTTTCATATACCATGAAATATTTTGAACTTTATTTTAAAGGATTAAATCTTTTGAATCGGCAATATTATGTCTTACCCGGATATATGGCGCCAGGTTTTCAAGCGAGAATAGGAACAATTATTAAATTATAAAATAAAGTTATTTTAGAGCTTAGAAGAGATAAAGTTAAGCTGACTTTAATTGGTAATAAAATTTTATTTCTATAAAAAACGACACTATAAATTACTGGCGCTATTTTGCTATATCAAAAATTTGAATCAAAACAACATGAATAAAAAAAGAAAAACTATCAATGAAGAGGATTTAAATCAAATTCCACGCGCGGCCTTATTTGCCGCTTTAAGCGTAATTTTACCGCAGTTTTTCCATTTGGTAGGTCTCGGCGCAATATTTTTGCCGATGTTTTTACCGGTTATGCTGGGAAGTATGCTGCTAAAACGTCGGTTTGCTTTTTCCGTTGCTTTTATCTCACCGCTTATTTCCTGGATATTAACCGGAATGCCTCCGCTGGCGCCTCCCGTTCTTCCGGTTATTACATTAGAATTAACCGCCGTTTCATTAACAATATCAACCTTGCGCGTTCATCATCATAAAACGGTTATGTTATCCTTAACTGCAGGCATTCTTGTTGATCGTTTATTACTTTTTATTGTTGTAATTTTAATTTCCCCCTTATTCGGCATTGATAATTCGTTTTTTTCGCTTGCGTTGGTCATGAGCGGCATTCCAGGTATTATATTGCAATTGATCGCCATACCTTTGGCAATGCGTCTGATTCAACAAAAATTTCCGCAATATCGGTAAAGTTTTTAGGATAAATTATGTCTTCCCTAACAAATACCCGTACATTTTTCAATAACCATTCGCAAAATTGGGATAATGAAACAGACGAGCGACAAATAACGCGACTATATGAAATATTCAATAAAAAATTATCGTTTATACGCCCTCCTTTTCTCGACCTTGGGAGTGGGACGGGTGTTATGATACCTATCTTAAAAAATTACCAAAAAACAAATTGTGATATCATTGAATTGGATATTGCCTTTAACATGCTTCGGAAAGCGCGGGATAAATATAAATCCGACGGATTGCATTATCTGCTTGCCGATGCCCACAATATTCCCTTATCATACGATTATTTTAATACGGTTCTTTGTTTTCAGGTCTTTCCCCATTTTAACGATAAACTTATGGTTACGCAGGAAATTTACAATTTGTTAAAAAGCGGCGGTTCGCTTATCATACTTCATCTGATGGGACATAAACAGTTAAACGAATTGCACCGTAAAGCGGGCAGGGAAGTTGCAAACGACCGTATCCTTGCGACAGATAAACTGGCGGAACTAATTATTTCGGCAGGTTTTCACATTCAGCATGTGGAGGAAAAAAATGATATTTACCTAATCATCGCTCGAAAAATATAAATGGCATTCTATTTTTGCATGGCGATTAACTTATCAAGAAACTGAAGTTTCTTTTTGTACCGCTCATTATCCGGATCTTCTTCGGAGAGTTTGGCAAAAACACGGCGCGCTTCTTCAAACTTCTTTTGAGCAATTAATATTTCTCCAAATGTCGGCGTTACCAAACTATCATTATTCATAATCTCGTTAATATCGCCTTCCTCTGCTTCCGATTCTTCAGCGTCTTCCCGTTTCAAATTTTCAATGGCGATTTTTTGCGGCGGGACTTCTTCTCTGTTTTCCAATTGATTTATTATTTTAGATAATTCATCTTGATTTTCATTTAATTCCTCAGTATCCGTGTCCTCCGTCAGAACTGTATCGGAGTTGAGCTCCTCTTTGGGCGATATTTGCTGCGATTGTTCTTCCGTTTCTTCCAGAAGATTGATTTCAGGTAATTTTTCGGGCTCTTCCTGCGGTTCCACAATTTCAATCTCTTCCCCTTCCGGTTCCGTGTAGTTCGGAGGATTATTAAATAAAATTGCCGTATTGCCAAAAGGCTTTTCTTCCGCAAGAAGTTCTTCTTCAGCGCTTAAAGTATCGTCATTTTGTTCTTCATCATCATTTTCCATGCCTTCATTCAGGGTGTCTTGAAAATCTTTTTCCATGGAAGACAAAAGCGTAGAAAAATCATCTTCAATATTGGCATATTGACTTAAATCGAGTTTATTGGCTTCAACTTCGGAAATATTTTCGATTATACTATTAACCTCAAAAGCTTCCCTAGAGTGATCAAGTTCCAAAGCGGAACCGATTGTATGCGAATCTTCCGCCTCCTTTTTTTCCAGAATATTGTCTTCCTCTTCAGTTTTAGAAAATAAGACTTCCGAGTCGATAAAAGCAGTATCATTCGCCGTATGTTCCGTAGGGGGCGTTACTTCTTCCTCATAGAATCTAATATCAGAATCCGTTTTTTCCTCTTCTACTTCGGAAATTGTTTCCTCGGCTGTTTCCATCGGCGGATAAAGCATAGCATAAAGGCCTTCTTCTTTCAGATATTCGTGCAATTCATAATTCAGCGGATCGTTCAAGGCTACCGTAAGCAAATATTCATCGGCAATATTTTTTAATTTCTTTTTATATAAAATGAACGCCAGTGAATTCAAGGCTTTTAAATGAACGGGGGCAAAAAAGAGGGTGCGTTCAAGTTCGTTTTTTGCTTCGTCAATTTGTCCCAAAGCTTGATAACAACGTCCAAGGATATAATGACCTTCGGCATAAAAAGGAAAGTTTCTTACGCCTTTTTCGCATACGTCTATAGCTTGTTTAATCTTTTTCTCTCTCAATAAATCCTGACAATAACGGGCAAATAAAATGGTGTCGGCAGGATTTTGGTTTATTTTTTCCATTTACTCCTCCAATGGTTTCAAACAACCATAGATGAATTGTATTTATACTTGGCAGCGAATTTTTTTAAGTCTCGCCTAATTTACAAATTTAATAAGCTACCATGCCGCGAGAGTCGCATTAAGGATATCATTAGTAATCTGTTCTAACGCCGTTAAGATAGCGGCATTATAAGCATCGGGCGAACCCGTGGCTTCCATCAAGCCGAAGTTTGAAAATGTTTTATCAAATAAGGCTTTGGATGTTTTAACATTTTCACATTTTACTTTAACGGAGACGGTTATTTTATATTCGCTGACAACCTCTCCCTGGGCTACATTTGCCGCCGTCTGCCTAATAGACAAAATCGTACCGGATATTACCAAATCGGCCTTTGATTCGTCCACTACGCGCAACGTTCCGTCGAATACAAAGCTATTCACGACGGAGTTTGTCAAAATCTCCCTTATGTTAGGATAAGAGGTGCGATCATTAAATACGGTTACGGCAATGGTCTTAACATCCGGCGGCAGCGATCCTTTAAAAGAATATATACCGCAAGAATTTAATACGATTATTAAAAGCAATGCAACTTTTTTCATTGATCGGTTCCCGCTTTCTTTTATAATCCGTATTCTTTTATCTTACGGTAAAGAGTTCGTTCGCTGATTTGTAAAGCACGCGCTGTTTTTCTGCGGCTGCCTCCGTACTTTTGCAGCGTATTTTTAATCATCTCGCGTTCCATGCCGTTAATGGTTGTCGGCTTGATCTCTTTCAAATTATCAATACCCCCTTCGCCGTCAAGCGGTTTGGCAGGGGTTGGAATACCATATTGAAATAGTCGGTTCAACATATCTTTAATTTCATTAATATCCAATTTTAAGGCCATTAAGGTGCGATAAATTAATTCCCGTTCAGCCTGATCAGGCGTTTTGTTTAAGTGAACGGGAAGATTAGCCGAGGGGGCATGATATTGTTCGATTTTTAGAGCGTTGCGCACATATTGAGAGTGAACTATTTCACCCCGGTTAAGAATAATGGCGGTTTCCACAAAATTTTTTAGTTCTCTTACATTCCCCGGCCAATTATACTCTTTTAACAGCTGCAAAGCATCCGGAGCGAAACCTTTAAAATCAATATTATTTTTTTGGGCGTAACTGTTAGAAAAATTTTCTATCAATATCGGAATATCTTCGCGTCTGCGGCGCAAGGGCGGAATGTGAATCGTTATGGCTTTAAGGCGATAGTAAAGGTCGCGGCGAAATTCGTTTTTATCAACGGCTTTTTCTAAATCCTTGTTGGTGGCGGCAATAATGCGCACATCTACTTTATGGGTAGTTGTGCCGCCGACCCTCATAAATTCCGATGTTTCCAATACACGCAGTAATTTAACCTGAGTATTCAATGGCATCTCGCCTATTTCATCAAGAAAAATAGTTCCGTGATTCGCCGCTTCAAAATATCCTTTTTTCTGAGCGATAGCGCCGGTAAAGGAGCCTTTTTCGTGGCCAAACAGTTCCGATTCCAGAATACCTTCCGGAATTGCGCCGCAATTTACCGAAATAAGCGGATGAATTTTACGCGGGCTCACTTGATGAATTGCGTTTGCTATCACCTCTTTTCCCGTGCCGCTTTCGCCGTTTATAAGAACGGAAAGGTCGGTCGGAGCAACCATTTCCACCGTTCTTAACAATTCTTCCACTTCAGCGGAAACGCCCCAAAAGCCTGTCTTTTCTTGCAGAGTCTGAATATGCATGGGGGGATTTACCTAACTTATTATTATTACAACAAGTTAATTTATTAAATAATACCGTTTAAATCAATTTTCTGAAATTTTATTCCCTTGGGACAAAAGTAAAGATAATGCATCGAAAAAGCGGATTTATACAGTAAACTTTTAATTGATCATTTGTCTGTCGCATACTTTCCAATTCCCGTTAATTAAAAATCAAACGCTAAACAAGAAAAGAAGAAGAAAGGACATTCATGTATGCACTGAACATATCATTATTTATTTCATTCATCTCAGTTCGTATATCCATCAGTTCTCGACTGACAACTTTCCTTGTATTTCTTAAGCGAAGCATCTCGGCAAGGTATTGTAGATGGTAAAAATAAAGCGTATCTTCTTCAACGGTTCTCGTAGCAATTTTGCGCTCTTTGTTTATACAGCGGCGTAAATATTTTTCAAAGTGATCGTCATTAGGTACAATAAAAGTCTTACCGTCTTTCCATAAGGCAAACGGCAATCGCAATAATGCCGAACGACTGCTTCCCGTCATTTGTGAAAGGTAATCAAATTTTTTTACAAAACTTCCCGGGCACAAATAATTAGGGTTGCATTGCAAAACATTATCAAAAATTGCGTAAGTCGTTGAGATTGCCGTAGAATTTGAATTTCCTTCTTGATAGTAAGCATAGGCCTCAAATTGCCGAATCAGGGGTTTTTCACCGACATGGGATAAATATTGCCGACAAACGCTAAAAACCCGTTTAAAATCTTCCATTTCGATATATATTTCCGCCGGGTGCAAAGCGGGAATTATAAAATTGTATTCCTGTTCCGTTAAAAGGTTATAAATTTTTAATGCCAACCCTCTTTTAATATAACGTCGTTCATCTTTAAAAAGAGTTAAATAATCGGTATTATAAAGGCCTGCATATAATTCGGATAGAACATTGATATCGTCTGTTGAAACAGTTGCGAGTTTCATCAGCGCAATGATTTTCTTATGCAAATCGGCCGGAGGGAAAAATGTTTTTTGCCATTTTTTCAATTCCTTTATGGCTTGTTCGATATTAAACTCACGTAAAGCCACGTGATAAGCGTTTCTATAATAATTTTCATCATCAAATAGATTCGTCTGTTTGCTTGAAACATTCACGGCCGTTAACTTACGCTCCTGTTTTTAGATTGATTTTGGTGTGATTGAACGGTTGCGGTCAATTTAATCCGATTTTATATATTATACCACCCTTTATCCATCGTCCCGGCATTGGAATAAAGGGAACTTCATAATATTTTGCGTTGAATATATTTGTCATATTGATGTAAAAGCGAAATTTTTTAAACGGATAAAAAATTTTAATATCCGTTAGAAAATAATTGTCAATATCCACACGATCAGCATAGCGTAGATTCCAATTCACCTGTAGAGCTTTAGTAAATAGATAGTGTTGAAGATTTATGATAACCTGATGGCGCAAATAATTTGTTGTATATTTTGATATAAAATCAAAATTATTAAAATTACGATCTAAAAAGGTATAATTAACGCTAATATTGGAAAAAGGATTTAAAGGAAAATAGTACTGTGGATTGACCTGCCAGCCCAATTCAATACCTCGCGTCTTAGCCGCACTTAAATTTTCAGCATACCAAATACTGTCAAGCGGATTTAATACCCAATCTATTAAATTCTCTTCAAGTCTCTGAAATAATGAAGCAGTAAACATATTTGATCCTATACGGTAATTTCCGCCGATCTCATAACTTAAGCTGATTTCAGGGCCAAGTTTTTCATTGCCTTTATTAACGGGACTGGAATAATACAACTCCGTAAAGGTGGGAATGCGGAAAGCTTTGTTAACCGATGCATGTATCTGTAAGTTATCGCTGTAATCATAATTAAAATCGATGCCAGGCCAGTATTTTGTTTCCATTCCCGTGTAGGAATAGGCAGAAATTCCGATTATAATTTTAGCTCTTTGCTCAAATTGAAGCTGATGCTCAAAGGTTCCGCCAAAGGCGTTTCGCTCATGATTTCCAAGATTATTGCTACGAATTGTTTCATAACTTTCATCTGCACTGATCGTTGTTATTCCCGCTTTTGAGCTTACCTGCGTCTGAATTTCGGCATGATAAACATCGGTTTGATGATGGTTGTGAAAAAAGGCGGGATCGTTTCTTTGTAAAAGGAAATCATCCTCTCCCCTGCGCCAGGATACTATCGGTTTTATCAAAATCTTTGCATTTTGGTATGTCCAATTTGTTTGTAAAAACAATGTATTTGTCTCTTCCCATTGATCGGGATAGAGCGCTGAATAAAAACTGTTGGCGCCAAATTTTTTATTAAGATACGATGCGGATAAATTAATACGATTTTTATCTTTGACATAGCTGATATCCGAGGCAATATTCCATAAATTAAAATCCGTATTTTCCATATAACCGTCGGATGCGCTCGTTGAAAAAGAGAATCGAGAATAAATATTATTATGCGGTATTTGCAAAGAGACGCCGCCTTGATAATATTGATCTTCCCCGGCGCTTAAATTTACTGAAATTTCTTTTTTCTTTGCGTCTTTTAAAATAATATTTACGGCGCCGCCAAAGGCGTTCGGACCGTATATACGCGAACCCGGCCCCTTTAATATTTCAATACGTTCAACATCGTCGAGAGAAAAAGGAATATTCATTGTATGATGACCGGTTTGCGGGTTATTCATGCGAATACCGTTTATCAGTAACAGAGTCTGTTCAAATGTGCTGCCGCGTATGATTAAATCAGCTTGAACGCCTGACGCTCCGCGTTGCTGTATATCTACCGAAGGAATATATTGTAATATTTCCTGAATGGATTGCACCGGCAGTCGTTTCAATTCTTTTGCCGTAATAACCGTCACCGAACGGGCAACCAAGGGTAATGAAGTAGGAATGCGGCTGGCCGTTACCGTAATTTGACCTTCAAAATTATAATAAGCAATACTGTCTTGAGCCGTTAGCGCGACAGAATTTATTAATAAGATCAAAATAAATTTGAAAATATCGGGTAAATTTACAAACGTATTTTTTCCTTTTTGCTGCAATGCTAAGTTCTCATTTTTATTTTAAGATCGGAGGCGTAAAATTAAGGGAAAGGAGGAAAAAATACAAATTTAGCTTCTCAAAATTGAGTAGGAAATATCTTATTGCGTTCGGCGATAGCATCTGATAATAACGATTATACCCGATAAAAATCCTGACGTAAATAACCACCACGGGTAACTTTCCGGTATACGTTTTTGCAAAACGTTAAGGCTTTCCCAAAAAAAACTTATTAATATGGCTGCTATAGCGCCCGCTTCCAAAATCCATTCTTTTTGTGATAAAATTTTTTTCGGGAATTTTTCAGGATATTTTAATATCAGCCGGGCGGTGAAAATCAAACCTATGCTGACAATAAAAGGCGCAAGCCAGGGGGCAACCCATGGTAAGGGAATAAGAAAGAGAATGTCCCATACCAGCCAGCCATGGGGCCAGTTGAGCAGAACTTTTAACCAAACATAATAAAAAATATCCCAAACGCCGAAAGAATAAATAAAAAGGGCGAAACGGCCTTTAAAATCGCGGCGTCCCATACGGGCAACAAACCATAACATAATAATGGTGGCCGTTTCTCTCCCGATTTCCGTTAAAGCAACATAAGCGGGAATATCAGCCAAAGGAAACCGAAAACCCTGCGGATAATATAAAAGACGCAGATACACAACGACAACAGCTTCAAGATAAGCCATTGCAACGGCAAAAATAAAATAAGTAAAAAGAAGTTTTTGGTAATTATTATCACTTTTCATGATGATCTTTTTGCTGTTTATGGCAAACATCAACATCGTTAACAATTGTGACTACAATTTTCCAGGATAAACCCTTAGCGCTTCTTTAAGAATATTCATAGATTCTTCGATCTCTTTCACATTTAAGACATAGGCAATACGCACCTCACGTTGTCCTAATCCCGATGTAGAATAAAATCCGTTAGCCGGCGCAACCATTACGGTTTTTTTATTTATATCAAAATCGGTAAGCAGCCATTGGGCAAATTTGTCCGCATCGTCAACCGGCAGCTCGGCGACAAGGTAGAAAGCGCCTTTAGGCATGGGCGCAATAACGCCGGGTATATCGTTGAGCATTTTGACCATTACATCACGGCGCTGTTTGTATTCGTTAATCACTTCATCAAAATATTCACGCGGCGTATCAATACCGGCCTGTGAAGCGATTTGTTCGATAGTAGGGGGACATAAACGCGCCATACCGAATTTTAATGCGGCATCAATAAATTCTCGGTTTTTACTGACAATCATACCGATACGGGCGCCGCAGGCGGAATAGCGTTTGGAAACGCTATCTAATAAAACGGCGCGGTCTTCCATTCCGTCAAGATGCATAACGGAAACATGTTCCTGTTCGCCGTAAACAAATTCCCTGTAAACTTCGTCCGTAATAAAAAATAAATTATGCTTTAAAGCAATCTCCTTAACAGCTTCCATCTCTTCTCGCGAATAAACATAACCGGTGGGATTGTTGGGATTGCAAATCATAATGGCTCTCGTGCGCGAAGTAATCTTCTCATTAATCAATTCAATCGGTGGCAGTTGAAAATGGTCTTTAATATTGGAGGTTATGGGTACGATTTTAACGCCGGCTTCTACGGCGAAACCGTTATAATTGGTATAAAACGGTTCTGGAATTATAATTTCATCGCCGGGGTCTGCAATGGCCATTAAGGTAAAAATAATCGCCTCACTGCCGCCGGTGGTAATTAAAATATTCTCCTTTTCCACATGGATATCAAAACGTCGATAATACTCTACCAATTTTTCACGAAACGATGTAAGTCCGGCCGACGGCCCGTAAGCCAACACAGGCATGTTCATATTTTTTATGGGATGCATAAAAGAATCGGGAGTATGTATATCGGGCTGTCCGATATTAAGATGAAAAACATGTTTACCTTGGGCAATAGCATGATCCGCAAGGGGGACCAATCGTCTAATTGGCGAAGAGGGCATTACTTCGCCTCGTTTTGACAGTGTTTTCATAAATAAACCTCGTTTATAAAAAATTATAATAGAAACTGCTTATTATCATTGCAAAAAAATATATACCAAGTTCGATGCAATTCAAAATTCATAAATTTGAATAAACCGCTAAACCTTCAGTTTGATAAAAATATTGCAATAAAGTTTACAGACAAATTTACTAAAAATGGATTTAAATAAAAATAATTATTGGCAGGCGGATAAGATAAAAAATCAATGTATATAGGTAATTGGGTTTGTAGATTTATTTGGAAAAATTTTGCCCTTTATGAAATTGATCCAATCAAATCTCAGTATCATAAATAAAATAATAAAATTCCAATCCGAATAATGATATGAATTTTATCAAAATGAAAAATAACAATAAGATATAAAGTATTAGATGATTTGTTATAAAATCATTTTTCTCACGGAATACAAGTCTGTAATATTTTTTTCTTGCACTCTAAAACTCGTACAGTAATTTTGTACAGTTCCCGTATTTTTAATATGCATTCTAATATCTATTGCAATTAAAAAATTTTCAAACGCTTCAAGAAAATTATCCGGATAAAGATTTTCTAAAAGATAAGCTTCGCTAAAAAGAAATTATTCTCAATTTTGAAATTATACATCGTTCACATAGGCCGTATTTTAGATTCTCCAATTTATCTGAGAATGACAATATTGAACTTTTTGTTGCTGTTCCTACATTCTCCTCCCCCTTGTCATTCCCGAATGTTTCTATCGGGAATCTAAATCTTGCTATTGTCTAAATTCAGATTCCTTCTTTCGAAGGAATGACACGTTGACAATTCTACTCGCACTATTTTCATTAATTACTTTGCAAAGTTATGTTCTAACGCTTGTTTCCTTTTTTTCACCTTTGGCCGTTAGATAGTAAAACGCCGGTATGATGAACAGCGTTAAAATCGTCGAAACCAATAAGCCGCCGATGCTGACCACGCCGAGCGGCGTACGCAGCTCAACGCCGGCGGAACCCACGCCCATTGCCAACGGCAGCATACCGAGAATGATAGCCAAGGTGGACATTATAATCGGTTTTAATTTTGTCGGGCAGGCCTCGATTAAAGCGCTTTTAACGTCCATGTCTTTTTCACGAACAAGTTGATTGGTATAATCCAACATTAAAATAGCGTTATTGACCACAATACCGATTAACATTATGATCGCCATTAAAGAGGTAACGGCGAAGGAAATGCCGGTATAATACAGCGATGCAAATACGCCTATAAGGGCAAGCGGAAGGGTGAGCAATATAAATACCGGTTGAATAAAACTTTCGAGAATAGCCGCAAGCAGCATATAAGTTAATATAATGGCGAGAGCAAAGGCAAATATCATATCCGCTTTCATCTCTTTCATCATCTCTGTATTGCCGGACCAAAGTATTTTATAACCGGGCGGAAATTTAATATTCGCCAAACGTAATTCGATTTCATCGGTAACAGTTCCGAGCGGTATGCCGGGAGAGGGAGAACCGGTGAATTTTATAGCCGTATATTTATCGCGATGAAGTATTTTCGAATAGCTTTTGGTGAATTTAATATCTGCCAATTGTGAAAGGCGGTAAACGGCCCCGCGATGAGAGGGTATGGAAATGCGCCCGATTTTTTCCGGCGTATCGATAGAAATATCATTCATTGTAAGCGTTATATCGTATTCTTCGCCTTTTTCCCGATATTTTGTCGAGGAAATACCTTCTACCGCGGCGCGCACGGTTACGGCTATTTGCTGAGACGTAACGCCCGTTTCGGCCATCATCACGCGATTAGGCGTAATGGTTATTTCCGGTTTGCCTTCGCGCGAGCTCTGATCCAGATTAATTAATCCTGGGACATTGCGTATTTTGTCCATTATGATATTTTTCAAACTGTCAAGAACTTCCATATCCTGCCCCAATACAAAAAACTGTATGGGCGCGCCGCGGTCGTTGCCGGAGGACATATAATCAACGGTAATCAAACGCGCGTTGGGAATATCGGAAAGATCGCTGATAATATCGGATATGCGTTTCTTTAAGGTAACATCTCTCTCGTCGGCAGGGGTTAAAACGATATCCATTTTAGCCACATTCGTCCCCATATTCAAATTGCTAATCTTTCCGAGTTCCGTAACGATATTGGTTATTTCCGGATATTTTTTTACCTTATTTTCAATAGTTTGCATCACCACCGCTGTTTCTTGCAGGTTGTAACCGTCGGGTAATTCCACTTTAACACCGATTAAGCCGTTATCCATCTGCGGGATAAAATCGAATCCTACGCGCGGGGCAAAATAGGCTGTTGAAACAATAAAGAGCAAAAAGGCTGCGCCGACGATGGCAAGAGCTATCTTTTTATTTGTTAACGTCTTTGTTAAAATTTTGCGATAAAATTCATCCCAAGATTTATATAAAGCGTTCAATTTTTTACTCAGTTTGCCTTCTTCGTTTTTTTCTTTCAGCATCAAGGAAGCCAGCATGGGCGTTAACGTGAAAGAAAAAAGCAATGAAAAAAGTGTGGAAAAAGAAGCCGCAAGCGCCAATTCTTTCATAAAACGACCAACCAAAGAGGTCATATTGGCAATGGGCAAAAAAACTACCACATTGGTCAGCGTTGCAGCAATGACGGCGATGGCCACTTCCGTTGTGCCCTTTAACGAAGCTTCCTTAGGCGTATTCCCAATGTCTTTATGACGGAATATATTTTCAATCACCACCACGGAGTTAGAAACCAAAACGCCTACCGAAACCGAAATGCCCATTAAAGACATCACATTCATAGTCATATCAAACATTCGGAACAACAGAAAAGTGGATATTATGGATGCCGGCATAGAAAGCGCTACGATGACGGTTGAGCGCATATTAGTTAAAAACATAAATAAAATAATAGACGTAAAAAGAACGCCGAGAATGATATTGCTCATGGTATCGTTTACGGTAGAGCGCGTAAAAAGGGAATTATCGTTAACGATCTTTAAATCTGCGCCTTCGGGCAACGAAGCTTGAATCTCCGGAAGAATCTCTTTAAGAGCGTCGGATACGATAATTTCATTGCCATCCGAGCTTTTGATTATCGACAGCCGCACGGCGTTAACATCGCGGATTTGTTTTTCCGCATTAAAAAAGATTACGCGTTGACGTATATCCTTGCCGCCGTCGACCACTTTGGCGATTTGGCTTAACTTTTTGTTGCCAAAGGCCGTCGGTATTTGCAAATTGCGAATTTCTTCCAAACTGCTAAATCGCCCTTTGGTACGCACGGCATATTCCATATCGTTTATGGAAAAATTGCCACTGGGCAAATCCACATTTTGAGCGCCGAGTATCTGCAATAATTGCGGCAGGGAAATAAAATTTTCGTAAACAACCTTATTGTCGAAAACAACCCTGATTTCGCGCTCCTGTCCCCCGGTGATTTTTACGTCGGCCACGCCGGCAATCTGCGAAAAGCGGTCTCTTAAACGGGTATCGGCAAGATGGTATAGCTCGCGCGGATCCTGCTCGCCGCTTAAAATCAAGGTCATAATCGGCGTAGCTTTTATGTCTATTTTTTGTACAATCGGTTTTTTGGAATCCTTCGGTAAATCATTCAGAATTTGATCGATTTTATCTTTTACTTCCTGATTGGCTACATTCACATCTTTAGACAATTTAAATTCCAAAATAGAAATTGCAGCGCCGTCAATGGAATAGGATTCGATACGTTTTATTTCACTGATAGTGGAAACGGCGTCTTCAATCTTTTTTGTAATCAGCATTTCCGTTTCTTTCGGCCCTGCGCCGGGATAGATGGTAGTAACGCTAACAAAGGGGATTTCCACTTCCGGCATCCGGTTCAGGTTTAGGCTGAAATATGCAATCCCGCCGAAGATTATAAAAACCATCAAAATCATCGTTGTTAATATCGGTCTTTCTATGGAAAGTTTTGCAAGAAACATTCGATACCCCCTACTTAACAACGTTAATTTTTGTACCATTGATAAGGCGCGCGCCGCCTTTAACGATCAAAGGATCACCGATGCGGAGACCTCTGCCCACCTCATACAGAATACCGCTCTCATTTTTTATGTTGATTACTTTTTTAACGGCTTTGTTGCCGTCGGCAACGAAAACATAAAATTCATTGCCTTCTTTACGTACAATATTGCGCGGAATCGTTATGGCCTTATCGTTGGAATAGGTAATAATTTTTACATCGGCAATGGTCCCTGGTAAAATTTCCCGTTTTCGGTTATTAAAAATCAAATCGGCATAAAAAGCTTGTTTAAAGGGATCGGCGCTTAATGACAGATCGTTGATTGTTCCCCGATACTCCTTTTTGCCGACGATTGCAACGGCGGGCATTCCTTTTTTTATTATCATTCTTTCCGAATCGGAAAGCCAAATACGAATCTTCATTTTATACAGTTGAGCAATTGTAAAAAGCGGTGTTTTTTGCTTAACATTGTCGCCCTCGTGCACCATTAACTCGGTGATTCTACCGTCGTAAGGCGCTATTAATTTCAGCATATCTTTCGTAATTTCGTAATTTCGTTTATCCACCATATATTTTGTTTCAGCGCCATCGAATTGCGCTTGAGCAATTTCTCCTTTTTCGAGCAATACCTTCATACGCTCATAAGTTTTTTTAGACATTTCGTAAGCCGATTTTGCCTGTTGAAATTTTGATGCCGGCGAATCTTCCGGAAATTCGATAATGACCTGATCTTTTTTTACAAAATCGCCTGGACGCGCCAATATTTTATCAATTCTTCCGCCTATCATAGATCCCACAATGGTCTCTTTATTCCCTTTAAACTTTCCGAAAAAGGTGAGATATGTCGTGAATTTTTGCGGCGTCACTTTTTTAACGACAACCGGAACGCCTTCTTCTTTCTGGATTTGTTCCATACTCTTTGTTCCCCTATTTTCCTCCTTCGTACAGGAAGAGAAAGCATAGGTCATAATTAAGATCATTAATATTGCAATTAAATTTACTGATTTCATAACATTATTCCTTGATTATATTTCGTATCCGAATATTAACGATTTACGTTTATTTATGGTTTCATAGCAAAGCTTCAAAATGCTTATTAATTTGTATGCAATTTTTAATTATGGCGCGGCAACAGCGTTTTGCGTTTCCATTTTTTATCGAAATAGATTATTAATGACAACTGTTTATTGCTCGTCCACATATTTTGTGGCGAATTTATAATATTTTTTATCGATACGGCCGACCAAATCATAGAGTTTAGCTTTGGCAATGCTGTAATCGTAAACGGCGTTAGTATAATTCACTCTTGCTTGTTTAAGCGCTATATCGGCGTTTTTTACTTCCAATTGTATGCCCTGACCCGTTTTATAGCGGTCTTCGGCAATTTCGTAGGCGCGCTCTGCCACTTTTATATTTTTGTCCATCAATTCAATTTGTTTCTGTACACGTTTTAATTCATTAAGGCGCGTTCTTTCGTCTCTGACTACGGCGTCGATTAAAACAGAGATTTGCGTTTTTGTTTTACTTAGCTCTATTTTTTTTTGCTGAATCTCTCTTGCCGTGCGAAAACCCTGAAAAAGATTTATCGACATACCGATACCGACGGTGCTGGAATTGTAATGCTGAAATTTGAAATTATCGGAACTTCCGGCGTAAATATAATTGGCGAAACCGGCAAAGGAAGGCCAATATTCCGTACGAGCCAATTTAACTTGAGCGTTGTCTAATTTTTGTTTAATCTTAAGTGTTTTTATATTTAAATTGGAATGTAGCGCTTCATCTATAAGCCCCTCCTCCGAAGGGAGCGCTTCCTTTTTGTAATCCATTTCACCGGCGACTTCAATTTGTTCATTTTGATCAATATTCAATAAGATTTTCAGACCGCCGAGCGCTTCGATATGCGCGTTTTCCAGTTGCTGCAAAATTGGACGGATATTTTCTACCTGCACTTCAGCCTGCAATTGTTCGAATTGTGATACAAGTCCCTGTTTGCGCATGGATTTTATTGTCTCCAAATATTCTTTGGCATTGGAAAAGCGGCCTTCTGCTATTTTTAACAAGTCCTTGGTTAATATAACGCCGTAAAAGGCTTTTTTAACGTTTAATACCGTCTTGGATATAACGCGTTTTATGTTTTCTTCCGATAGCTGTAAATATATTTGCGCCGCGCCAATACCCGTAAGAACACGGGCGCTGAATATGATTTGCGTTAATTCAGCCTTGGTTTGATAATTGTTCGTTTGCGCAAAGGCTTGGAGTTTGGTGTCTATCGGTAATAATTTATTCGGATCATAAGGTATTACGGCTTCTTTGAAGAGCACTCCGTAAGTAGCATTGTTTAACATAGCGGCAAAATCGGGAAAAGGCATTTTAGGTTTTTGTAAGAAGTGCGAAAAACCCGCGCTGAAATCAATGGATGGATAAGCGTAACCATAAGCTCCGTCTACGCGAGCTTGCGCTTTATCAATTTCCAGTTTGGCCAATTCTATATCGCGGTTGTGCTGCAATGCGATTTGTATGGCGTCGTCAATGCTTAAAATACGTTGAGCTTGAGCGGGAGACCATAAAAACGGAGTCATTAATAAAAAAAGATATTTTCTTACATTGTTCATAGCATTACCTTACTGTTGTATCATTTAATATATTTTCTATTATTTTATTGTATAGAAATTTCAAAAACCAACCTATTTGGAATATTTTCAATATTATTTTCGGAATATTTTTGCATACGCGCAATTTTTAATTCCCGCTTTCTATGGAATGACAAATAGTCTCTCCAATCCTGTCATTCCGAACGTTCCTATCGGGTATTTAAATTTTTCCATTTGCTGCATTCAGATTGTCCCATTAAATCGGACAATGGCGCCTCCATGATGTTCACTATTATTCTCATTAATCAATTTGTAACACTATGTTCTTGCTATATAGGGATATCAAAAAATAATATAGCTTGGCAAAGCGTCTAATAAAAGCAATTTTTTTGTCATTTCGATGATCCTTCACAAGCGGGTAATAAATAATACCGCTATTATATTCGGGGGAATTTTTTTTACGCTTAATAATTCCTTGTCGCTATAATATGGTCAGCAACGTCATAGTATTTATTTTTTAATTCCATCAAAAATATAGGATATCAGACGTTTAACCGTTTTTGAAATTGAATCGAAATCAACTTCATAGATAAATTCCGCTTCGGAAAGACGGTAATAATTATTAAATACCGCCGTTATCAAAAGATCAATATCCCGAGAAAGCTGTTTGGCGTTATGCCTTATTAATTCACCGCAAGCCATACCCTCGTTTAATAAAGATTCGATTAATTTGCATTGATTTTTTTGAAAATCCGGATAATGTTCTCGTAATACCTTAGTCATCTCCAAATAAGATTCTATGCGGATGGAGTATTTTACGGCACGTTGCTGTACAAAATGAATCAGCTCATTTAAAACCTGAATAATTTTCTTGCTGACCGCGATATTTTTATCCAATATCTTTTTTTGTTTTTCTAAAAAAACCGCAACCTCATCCTCAATCAGTTCAAGAAATAAACTTTCTTTATTGGGAAAATAGTAATAAAGTGAATTCTTTTTGAGCTTCATCAAGCCGGCAATATCGTCAAGCGTCGTTTTATGATAGCCGTATGCGGCAAACATTTTGCGGCCGGCGTCCTTAATACGTTCCTTCTTTTCGTCAAATTTTTTCATTTGTATTTTCGATATTTTTGTTAAAATGTTCGAAAATTTAAAAAATAAAACTTGATATAGCAAATAAATAAGAGAATTTATGATTTCATAATGGTGTAAATAAAAAAACTTGTCGCTTTTGGCTTTATTTAAACCATGTGAATAAATTTTGTTAATGATAAAAAATTCCCATGAGCGGTGCGATTTGGTTTACATAAGTCGGGGAAAGGCGAGCGGGAAAAAGAAATCAAAAATTTTTGCAAATATATTTGAAATATGTTATAATGCCATTTCTTGTATTTAGAAGACTATTGTTACGCATCGTTATCCGAACGAAAAACCGAATTATATCGGACTTTTTATAAACCGTTCTATTTTGTAAAGGATAATAATTCAATGCTTCGACCGAATCAATTTCAAATTAATCAAGCATGGATCGTATTTAGATTGAGTAAATCGCCTATTGTAACCGAACAAGACGGCAATTTTAATGTGTTTGCGCTATTGGATGCCTCAAGTTGCTTTATTATGGCTACTATGTTTGTTCGCGTGGAAGACGCCGAGCCGTCTCAGTTAGCGTCTGTTCGTTTTTTGAAAGACGGATATTCTCACTATAATCAATATCCCGAAACGCTATATATACCGTCCAAAGAGAGGGTGGATTTTTTAAGCGAAGAAGCGGAAAGTCACGGCATAGAAGTGGTTCGTATCCCTGAAAAACAACTATTGCCGTTTATTGGCGATGCCCGTAAAATGTTTAAAAAATTCGGAATGGCTTGAAAAAAGCAATTCAGTTCAAAGTCGCTAAAACTAAGGCAATTTTTTTGCGAAAATAAGGTTGATCTCTTCATAAGTAAATGAGTCGGGCAAAGTTTCTTTTATGGTTTTCAATGATTTCCCCTTGCTCTTATCTGTTATCTCAAGAATTGTTTTTTGTTTTGAACGAGAAACTTCTCTGTTAATATCCACATTATATTCAAGATTGATACATTTTACGAGATGATTGGCGATTTGCTCATATCTACTGCCGTCCATTTCCGAAATCTGTCTAAGAGAAAAACATCCTTCAAAATTTTGATATGTTGTAATATGCGATTTTTCTTCATCGGTCGCTTTTTTCATTGATATTGATTCGTTGTGCCATTTGTTTTCAAATGGGGATTTTTTCTAAGAAAATCATTAATCTCTTCCAAAAAATGGGGGCCGTATTTTTCAACTCTCTTCGGCCCGAATCCTTTAATCATTAATAATTCGGATAGGGATACAGGCAAATAACGGCTGATTTTTTTTAATACCTCATCGCTGCATACAAAATATGCCGGCATATCATAGGCTAATTTCAAACGGCGTTTTTTTAGTTTGTTAAACAGTTCGACATTATAGTTATTTTGAATATCGGACTTTATTATTTTTCTTTTTTTATCGTTGTAATTTTTCTGCCTTTTTTCTTTATGAAAATTCAGATTGACTGAAAGAATAGGATATTCGTCTTCGCTTTTTATTACCCGTCCTTCACGAATAAGTTGATAGATGATAGCAATTACTTTTTTACGATCCATGCCTTTTAATAATCCGAAATAATGGCTGCGATCCAATCCATTCTTTTTAAAACGTTGATAATCCAAACCGGTTAACAGACTGGCAATGGTTGTTACGCCGTACGTTCCGTCAAACTCTTCAATACAATCAAGGATTGTTTTTTGGGAAGCGGAAACATTACCATACTGATCAGCGGCGTTCTCTGTTGCCTGCGGATGCCAGTTTAAACATACGTCGCAGGCGCGGCAGTTGTTTTTAGGATATTTTTCACCGAAATAAGCCAGCAGATATTTTCTGCGGCAGATGCGTTTTTCGATATATTTTTCCAATTGATCGAGTTTTTCGTATTGCCGTTGCATGCGTTCTTCATATATCTTAAAATCAATACCGATTTTATCCCACGGAACGCGCTTGGAGGTAATTTTTATACCGCGGCCCCTAAAAGGCGGCGTGTAAATTAAAATGCCTTTGTGTTCAATCTCACGGATGGCGTTCGAGAATTGTTCGTGCGTGATTTTTTCCGCATTTAAAAGATTTTCCAAGGGCACGGGCTCTCCGTCATAGGGTAGTAGCCAACTGACTATACGTTTTTGTATGTCGGCACGCGCTACTTTTTTTAAGGCGCGTTTTTCATCTATGTTAAAATCGACCTGGAAAGTAACGGTTTGCCGATTCATACGTTGTAGGATACCGTATTGTTCAAAAAGTTTAACGGCGGAAGCTACGGACATTTCATTGGCGCTGCAGGCTTCGCCAATTTCCCTGTATGTAAGGTAAATATCTTCGCGCTCCAAATCGAATAAAAAGTTATATACCTCTTCCAATACGGCTTGAGGGGGATAGTTGTTTTCGATAAAAAATTCTTGCAGTTTGCGGTCCTGATAGTTGTAAAAAAGAATACAGTAGGATATTTTGCCGTCCCGACCGGCGCGCCCTGCCTCCTGATAATAAGCTTCGAGAGAGCCGGGCATATTATAATGCAGAACAAAACGCACGTCAAACTTATCAATACCCATACCGAAAGCGTTGGTGGCTACGATAACCGGCGCATCATTATTCAGCCATTTATCCTGAGCCTGATGACGTTTTACTTTATCCATTCCCCCGTGGTAGCCGATGGCTTTAATACCCATCTCATTTAGCATTTCACTAATATCATCTACCGCGCGCTGCGTGGAAACATAGACAATACCCGATCCTTTAATGGTCGGTAAAATACGCAACATTTCTTTATTTTTTTCTTCGTTGGAAAGGACGGCTGCAAAATATTTTAGATTAGGACGATCAAAACCGCTGATAAAAATCTTAGCGCTCGGTCGATCAAGCTGTTTAAGGATATCCTCCCGCACTTCTTTAGTAGCCGTTGCCGTAAAAGCTGCTACGGGAGGGTTGCCGATATAATTGATTATCGTTTTTAATTTGAGATAGGAAGGGCGAAAATCGTGACCCCATTGTGAAATGCAATGCGCTTCGTCTATCGCTACGAAAGAGACCTTGATTTGGCTGATCAATTTCATAAATGCGGCGGAATAAAAACGTTCCGGAGCAATATAAAGTAATTTATAGTGACCTCGGCGCACATCGTCAATACGTTGCTGCGCTTCGTCGATGTTTAAGGTGCTGTTGATAAAGGTGGCCGGTATTTTAAGGACGCGCAACGCGTCAACTTGATCTTTCATTAAAGCAATAAGCGGCGAAATAACGATAGAGACATTATCGAAAATCAATGCGGGGATTTGATAGCAAATGGATTTACCCCCGCCTGTGGGCATAATCCCCAACACATCCTCGCCTGCAAGGATAGCATCTATTATTTCTCGCTGTCCCTTGCGAAACGCCGGCAAATTAAAACGTTGCTGTAATATTTTTAAGGGATCGTTATTCAAATTGAATCCGTAAAGAGCTAATATTTTAATCCGTTATTGCCATTTCCACGAATTGTCGGGAAAAGTCCATAAAACAGAACGCATCTCAAACCGCCCGCTTTTTTAAACATAATGTACGGTTAAGCTTTCGCCGCCGCATTTCATCGATTATACAAGTCGGCAAATTTTCAAAACGCTAGACCGTTTATCCTTGGATATTTTAATCAATCGGAGTTATTCCTTTTCTCTGTTCTCCAAGCGGTCTTCATCCCGTTCTTTGCTTTCACGCAGCATATCTTCCGGATTGTCTATAATCGGCGATTCATCCAATGATTTCCAATTGAAATTTTCGTCTAAAGGATCCAACGCTTTTTGAGCGTCAAAAATACGCTTATCAACAGGTAGCGCTTTATAAGGCGTAAAATTCGCTTTATCCGTAAAAAAATCGGCCATATCCGTTGCTCCGGCGTCATATTGATTGAGATAAGGAAGTCCGAGCACATTAAAAAAGGTTTTAAAAATACTGCCGAAACTATAATGAACTTTGCTAACGTAATGTCTTTTAACATAGGGTGAAATTACGAGTAAAACGCTGCGATGAGCGTCCAAATGATCAACGCCGTTTTGCGCGTCGTCTTCGGTGATGACGATCAACATATTTTTCCAATATTTTGTATGGGAAAGAAATTCCACGATACGACCAACTGCAAGGTCGTTATCGGCCATATAACTTTCTCTAAAAGGATAACCCTCTTTAGGGCGTTCGCCCGCGCCGTGATCATTAGGAATGATTACCGTCAGAACCTGCGGCATAGTTTTACTGCTGTTAACCCATTTTGCATTAAATTCTTTAATAAACATATCAATACGAAATTGATCCGGAATAGAAGTGTTATATGTGGGATAAGTTTTAGACGTTTTACTGAAAATAGGCGCGGGAACGGGGAAATTGGCTACGTGCCGTATACCGGTAAATTTATATTCCTGTTCATAACTGGCCGGCTCAAACATAATGCCGAAGCCGAAATTGTAAAAACTAACCCGATTGCGTTCCATGTGTTCCCACAAGGACCCCGCTTCATTATAATCTTCGGGATAGATGGCGCCGGCCGCTCCGTTCATAGCCAGGCTTCCCGGCGCTCTTGATTTCGGGTCATAACGCCGGTTGCCGCCGTAACTAGCCACCGTGGTTGTTTCTACCCATTCATTGGGATAAGTATTCACTAACCAGCGATGTCCGTCGGCCGATACATCGGAATCCACATAAAAATTGTCACCGAGAGCAAATTCTTCCGCAAGATGCAAATGGTTGGGCATAACCGTCACATTTTCCAAACTGTGTGTATGCTTTTTATTGCTAAAACTAACATTCCGCCCGTAACGGGCAATAGAGGGATCGCCTTCTACATTTTTTAACTGACCGAATATTTCATCAAAAGTGCGATTTTCTTTGGAAATAAATACAATATGCTTAATAGGCGATTCTTTTTCTCCCCCATATAACGGAATAGGATTATTTTTACGGTTTTCAAACTCTTTGGAATCGGCATATTGCACCTTAAAATTATTATCATTTACTTTTTTCGTTAAATCTTGCAAGCGGGAATCATCGGGAATATCAATTACCGAAACCGTTCCTTTCATTAGACTGCCGATATAACTGCCTTCCGGTCCTTTTTTAAATGTTTTACCGCCATTAGGGCCGCTGCCATAGCCCTTGGCATTAGCCACGATTAATTTCTTTCCGTCCGGCGTAACTTGCAATTTTGCAGGGAACCAACCCACCGGAATATGGCCGATAACCTTTAAACTTGGAATATCAATAATACCAACGGCGTTAATGCCCGCCTCTGCCACATATAGCCGTTTTTGATCCGGCGAGGCAGTTAGACCAAAAGGAATAACGCCGCGAAAGTGTTTTACGGCACTATGAGGTTTCAAATAGATGTGCGTAATAATGGTATCGCGCTTTATATCAATTACCGAAATATTATCATTGGTGCCGTTGCTTACAAAAACATAATTATCGGTGGCGGCAAGAGAGTTGGGACTTGAACCGCCTACGGCGGGAATATCTTCTACCATTTCGCCGACCAATGCACCGGTTTTAATCTTAGCAATTACTTTGGGTCGGTCGGCTTTTAGGTCGATCGTCCATACGGAAAACGATTCGGGAACATTAGGGTCGCCAAGCCCCGGAACATTCATCGTATCGTTCTTAATTCCTTTACGCATCTCTTTGGAATTAAAAGCAAAAGGAGGAAATTTCAGCGCCGTCTCTTTTAGATTTTTCTCATCCAAACCGGGAATCAATTTATATTCGAACATGCCGACGTTAGCCACATAAACTTTGGATTCATCAGGCGACAGAACAATTCCGAACGGATAGCGACCTACCGGAATATTATGAATAACTTTTTTTGTTCCGGTATCGACGATTAAAACGCGGAAATTCATCTGGTCTACGGCATAAATACGGCTACCTTCTTTATTCATTATCAGATCGCCGATATATCCGTCCGGATACTTTTCATCGTTGACGGATGTTTCACAATCGATTATGCCTTTTTTTTTACCGCTGTCAATATCAAAAAGAATGATTTTGTTTTGTTGACCGCCGGAAACATAGACCGTTTTTCCATCGGGACTAACGGCTAGCCCCATAAATACCGAAGCAAGAACGCCCTCGTCTGTAGCGGGGCCAGGGGGGATTTGCATAACTTGCGGATTATCCGACAATAAATTCTTAATAATGGAAATAGAAAGCGGACGAATGCCGGAGTTAGCCGTCACGGCAATATTGCCGCTACGGCTTAGAGTTAAACCGTAGGGATGCGGCGCGACTGTAATGTTTTTGCCAAGCGGCGTAATGATGCGTCCGTTTGGCAATACGGTTTCACCCGAACGATCGATAGCCGTATAACGATTGCCCGCAGGGGCGCTTAGAACAGTTATTTTTTTCTCCGTTTTGCAGGAGGAGAAAAATAAAATAATAAAAATAATGATAGCAGTTGATTTAAAATTTTTCATTTTTACCTCGTTTTTTAAGATTAAATTATTGCAATAATAATAATCTAATACTCAAAATACAAATTTATCGGATAATTATTTTTCTTGTGCAAGAACGCCCGAAGTCATTAATTTATAAAGTTCGATCGACATACGCAATTAAACGGAATGTTTGTTATTAAATTCTCGATTTATTTAATATCTATTAATATCGAAATTTCAAAAAATACCCTATTAAGGGCATTTTCATTTATTTTTGTATTATTCTCAATTTTGAAATTATATATAGTTCACATAGGCCGTATTTTAGATTCTTCAATTTATCGAAGAATGACAATGTTGGACTTTTTTATTGCCGTTTCAACATTCTTCTTCTCCTTGTCATTCCTGATCCCGTATTGACGGGACGGGAATCTAAATCTTGGTATGTTCTATATTCAGATTCCTTCTTTCGAAGGAATGACACGTTGACGATTCTACCCGTACTTTT
>CAYRJN010000010.1:0-35436 GCA_964424545.1 uncultured Calditrichaceae bacterium | reverse complement strand
CATGATAACTTTTACGGCTTTTTGAAAAACCTGCGCTTTGCCTGCCAAGGATTCGACGTGGAAAGGATTGCGGCCAATTTATTTTTTTCATAACTTGTTTTTATTAATTAACCGTATCCACTGCTCGCCAAAATATTTGAGGTATTCCCATGACTTTACATAAGTTTTTTCTCCCCTTTTTAACGCTCTCTATATTTACGACTCTTTTCACGCTTCCGCTTCAGGCGCAAAACACTTGGAAGGTAAACAGCGATTACTGGAGCGCCACCGACGCCCTGGGGCGTAAGACGCCCCTATGGACGGAAACGGGAGAAAAGAGAGAGGGAAAATATGTGGCCATGTTCTACTGGACCTGGCATACGGATATGCTCGCCGACTGGCTGATGCCCGACGGCTCGGTGGCCAATATCACGGAAATAATAAACAACAATCCCGGCGCCGAAGACAACCCCGATGATCCCGCCTGGCAGAATGTGTGGGACGGCGGCGTCTTTTGGTGGGACGAACCGCTTTTCGGTTATTACCGCACCACAGACGAATGGATTTTGCGCAAACACGCCGAAATGCTGGCCGACGCCGGCGTGGATGCCGTGTTTTTTGACTGCACCAACGGCAGCTACACCTGGAAAACATCCTACACCAAACTATTGCAGGTTTGGGATCAGGCGCGTAAAGACGGCGTAAAGACGCCGCAAATTGCTTTTATGCTGCCCTTCTGGCCGTCAGAGGGCGCCTTAGCCTCCATTTCCGAACTTTACACTGAATTATATCAACCTGGCCTTTATAAAGATTTATGGTTTATCTGGAAAGAAAAACCCATTATTATGGCTTATCCTGAGATTCTTGACCTCGGCGAAGGCGATACGGCGGGTATGCGCTTTAATGCTGTTGATACCAATTTTATTGCAATTGATGTTACCTGTCCAAGCTGGAGTAATGACATCGGCAATCTGACATTGCGTCTTTATAAATGGAATTTCACGTACAACAGCACTGTTTCGAACCCGGCAATCGCCGAAACAACCTTCGTTAATTTTACCGATAACGCCCGCTTAACCTTATCCTTCGAGAAACAGGAACCGGGACTCTATCTCTGTGAATTAAGCGAGGCAACGGAAACCGTCGGCGTCTGGAAATATACGAATGAAACCGATAATATCATCAGCTTTTTCAACGGTGATGTTGTAAGCGGCGACTATCAGAGCGGGATTTATTACACAACCGGATATGAAGCCCTTACCTCGGGAAACGAGCATGTTCCCATACAGATTAACAGCGGCGTTCCCAAAGCCCTGCGGAATAGTATGCGCACCTTTTTCACTTTTCGTCCCGGACAGCCCGATTACGTAAACGGGCCTTCCCGAATCGATCAATGGGGCTGGCTTGAGAACTACCCTCAGCATGGCTATGTTAATAACGGGACAGGCAGCTATGAACAGGTTACGGTTGGCATCGGCCAAAATGCCACTGATCTTAGCGGAGGACACTGTAATAATTTTAACGCCCCCGGTTCCTATGGCCGCAGCTATACGCAAACAAACGGGCAGGATACAAGCGCCAATGGCTATCTTTATGGCGCTAACTTTCAGGAACAATGGGGAAGAGCCTTTGAACTTGATCCGGAGCTTGTTTTTATTACCGGCTGGAATGAATGGACTGCCGGACGATGGAAAAACTGGCCGGGATGCGCCGGAAACCCGGAAGATATGGTTATGGGCTTTCCTGATCAGTATAGTTGGGATAAAAGTCGTGACATTGAACCGGTAAAAGCCTGGGGAAATCAGGGCGATGTTTATTATATTCAACTGGTAAATAATGTACGAAAATTTAAGGGAATGGCAAAACCGGATACGGCATCGCCGCAAAAATCTATCAATATGCAAAATTTTGACGATTGGAAGGACGTTAAACCGGAATTTTGGCATTACAAAGGCAATACCATGCACCGCGATCATGCCGGCCAGGGCAATTTGCTGCATTATGTCAATAATACAGGGCGTAATGATATCGTATTGGCCAAAGTAGCGCGTGATTCGGCCTATCTCTATTTCTATGTGCAAACGGCTGAAGATATGACGCCGTCAAACGATCCCAACTGGATGCGATTGTTCATAGATACGGACAGGGATAAAGACAGCGGCTGGGAAGGGTATGATTTTGTAATGAACCGTCTGAATCCCGCGGATTCCATAATTGTTGAAAAAAATGAACATGACTGGTCATGGACAAAAGCAGGCACCGCAAATTATTTATTGAACGGCAATCAACTCGCTGTGCGGGTAAGACGCCGTGTTTTAGGACTGCAGAACAGCGGCGATATCGATTTGGAATTCAAATGGAGCGATAATTCCATCACGGACGGCAATATCATGGATTTCTATGTTAACGGCGACGCGGCGCCGGGCGGACGCTTTAATTTTGTTTACACGACAAAAGTCCTCTCTTCTATCAATGAAAATACAGGGGAATTGGATGATTTCAGATTGGAGCAGAACTATCCCAATCCTTTTAATCCCAAAACACGCATCGAATACACCCTTCCGCAAAATGCTTTTGTGGAAATTACCATCTATAATTTAAACGGACAAAAAATTAAAACCGTGGAGAGTACCCGCCAAAATGCGGGAAGTCATCTAACCGAATGGAATGCGCTTGATGAAAACGGTCAACGTGTTGCTTCCGGCGTCTATTTTTATAAGTTAAAAGCTTATTCACCGGGGAAAAACTATCAAAAAATTAGAAAGATGGTATTGCTGAAATAAGGAAATTATTATAATGATACCGCTTTTTTGAATGAAATCGGCGGTATAAATTTTCCGCTTCAAGATTAGATCGAATGAACGTTGAATATACTATTCCGGAAGAAACAGATTCAATTCCATCTGAATTTATAGTTAATAATTATCCCAATCCTTTTAATCCCCTCACCCGGATAGAATTTTCTCTTCCAAAAGCGGTCAATGTAAAGATTGAAGTCTATAACAATTTTCGTCAGCTTGTAAAAGCCTTGATTAATAAACATTTGTAAGCCGGCTTGCATGAGATTGAATGCGATGCTAAAGGAATGGCATCCGGCGTTTAGATATATCGTATTGAAGCAGGAGAATTACGGGATGTAAAGAAAATGATATTTATCAAATAATTTAGCCGCGAATGGACTAATCTTTAGCTGGACATTCGCGGCTATTAGATTAATTTTCACTCTTTTGTTTCATTCCCCTTTGCATCCATTTCTTAGCCAAAATCAAGCCGATAGGCGAAACCACGGCGATTAATCCGTAATAAAACCACATCTCGCCTGTGTGCATTTCCAACCCGCTCTCCGGTTTTGGAATGTAATTGGCAACAAAATAACCGGAGTAAAAGGCGGTAATCATTTTAGTCAAAAACCAAGGTAGCTGTCCGATACCCATGTAGGAACCCGTTTTTCCTTCCGGCGCGATCTCGGCAATCCATTGCAGGAACCGCGGCTGCCACATAGATTCACCGATGGTCATCAATAAAACGTAAGTTAAAAAAAGATAAACATTGGGTCCGAAGGAGAGCAAAAAGGTCGGCAGCGCCATAACCAGCGTACCGTATATCATCATTTTATAAACGTCGGTTCTTGCCGTTAGGGCTGCAATAACCGGAGCAAAAAGAAAGACCAAAATGGGATTGATGTTGGCAAAAAATTCAAAATATTCGCCCACAAAGGTGCCGGCAAAAGCCCGATCCAAATAATAGGGCAGAGTTAACCAGTTATGAGCAAATAGCGTCTGCACCGGAATAAGAATAAAAATAAAATAGACAAAACGCTTATCTCTAAAGGGATGATCAGGACGATCCTTTAAAAACAACCATAAAGCGAGAACGGCCGTCAACCCCAAACCGAAATAGCCCACAAAAGGCGACAGGTTAACATCGCCGCGTTTACTCATTACGGTTAAAACGGCGAATAGTCCAAGCACGCCAAGCGAGAGCAAAAAAGGTATATTATTTATTTTAATCTCTTTTTTAAGCGCTTTTTCTTCCTTGCCGTTTTTTTTATTCTCAAGCGCCACCATATCTACAGCCGCTTTATCGGTTTTTTTAGTGAGAATAAACACCGTCGTCAAAACGGCAATCAATGTAAGTCCCGTATAAACCCAAAATACGGCCGTTAAACCATTGGGCGGGAAAATTGTCTCAAAATGATGGCGCGTGATCGGCGAGATAAAGCCGGAAAAAAAAGCGCCGAGATTCATAAGTCCGTAAATGACGGCATACGCCATAGCGGCCGTTTTTTCAGTAGTATAGCGTTTAATGCCCGCATAAGCCGCCGGCTGATACAAGCCGTAGGCCACGACCATTATAAACAAACCGATAATCATCATAAAAAACATGGGTGACGCAGCGCCTTGACCAAGCGGTATGGTTCCCGAAAAAGCGATCAAAGCGCGACCGCTCATCATCATAATCAAGGCTAAAATTAACGATCGCCGCACGCCGATTTTATCGGATACACCGCCAAGCAGCAGCATGGCAAAAGTGATGCCGCCGGTAACGCCCCCGTAAACCCAGCCGGCGTAAAGATCGCTTAAACCGACGTTTTCGGAACAATACTTTCCGAGAATGGTTAAAATACCAAAGTAAACCAAACCTTCAATCACATAGGCAACGTTAATGCCCCATAAAGCCCGCGGCGCTTTAAAAAAAGCCCGAAAGGTTGTTTTTAACTCATCAATCGATTTTTTCACGGCCGCACCGAAGCCTTTAACCGATTCCTGCTCTTGTAACGCGTCCTCTTCCATATCCACGCTCCGATTCAATGGTTTAAATTTTAGATCTTGAACAAAATCCAGTGTTTTGAAATATTACAATGAAGTGAATTTACGCGATTATTCATAATACGTCAACAGTCAACGCTTGTTTTACCGCCTATTATGCGCCTCACTCTTCTAATTTTTCCAAACGTTTATGACGAAATACGGTAATCCCGCCTGAACCGCTAAGCCATAATTCGCCCTTATATTTATCAATATGGAACAAATTATTGCTCGGTAGGCCGTCACGTTTGGTGTAAAGATACCAATAATCGCTGTTACGGTCGTACTCAAGCAGACCGTTTTCCGTCGCAAACCAAATGTGTCCCTTTGTAAAGACAATATCCCGTATTTCTCCATTAACATATTGGCGGATATCGACATACGATTGCCATAGGTTTTTCTTAATATTATAAGAGATAATCCCCGTTAAACCGGCAATCCAAAGTTCGTTTTTATTTCTCTTTATGGCGGTAATATGATGATCCGGCAAAGCGGCCCGAATATTAAAACGGGCTATCTCCTGCGTTTTGGGATAAAAAGTATAAACACCGCTCTTCGTGGCCAGCAGCAATAGGGTATCGAGCGAGGCGAACTTAAATATTTCCAAGCCGTTAAGAATTTTATTTTTCGGCGAATTAATCCCTATTCCCGACGCGTCAATCCAATTAAACCCTGTTTCCGTCGCTATAAACAATTTATTATCAAAAACATAAAGATCGTTTATTACCTCCGATTGCAAACCGTCATGCTGAACCAAACTCTTCCATAGTTCTTTTTCTTTATTAAACACCAATAAACATCCCGCTGTGCCGAAGTATATTTTCCCTTTGAATTTTTCGATAACGCGCACATTGTCATTATAAATATCAAGATTATAACCGGCGCGGTAATATTGCCAAACATCCTTATTGCGATTCCAGAATCCGATACCCGATTGATTGTCGGGATTGCCGGCCCCGCCGCTCCACAGATTGCTGCCGTCAAATAAAACGTCTCTTAACAAAACATCCGGAACCGAGCGGCGCATAATTTTCAAATTAAGAGTATTCAAGTCGCCGATACCCACGCCGATGCCGTTAGTGCCGACCCAAATTCTCCGAAATTGATCGGTCACGCGGTCCGTTAGTTGAAAAACGTTATTATCGCGGTCGATTATCTCGCCTTCAAGACGATATATATAATCTCGATTGGTGAAAAAATCCGGTAATTCCGAATTACTCGGACGATAAAACGGAGGGTAATTATATCCACCGTTAGCATAATAATATTGTAACTCTTCATTTGTAGGATGGCGTTTCCGCGGAAGAAGATCGTTTTGCGCCGCTTCCCAATAATCAAAAGCTTCATTGTAAACGTCGATACCCTTGGGCGTTAAGGCATAAACACGGTCTTCTTTATAATCGTAAACAACGCTAAGAATATGATTGCTGCGCAGACCGCTTCCGGTAGTAAACGGATATTTCCATTTCCCGCTAAAAAGATCATAACGCAGAATACCTCCTTTTCTCGTGCCGATATAGGCGTCAACCTGACCGATATCGATGGAAGTTATCTCGTTGGCGGGACCATAAACGATCCAATCTTTAATATTATACACCGTAAAGCGGTCAAAATCTATTTGATGGACAACTTGAGCCGTTAACGGTAAATACAAAAGCATGCCGAAAAGAGTAAGAAAGACATTTTTCATCGTTAATCTCTTATTGAATTGTTACACCTGTTTCTTCCCACAGCGCTTGAATTTTAGCGCGGTTTTCCATGGGATATTTAATGGTAAAATAGATATAATTTTCGTCAAATTTTCGTTCGATTACCTTAGCCAAGCGGTGAATTCGATTTTCTATCTCCCCTTTTGAGTAATCGAATTTTACTTGCAGCGTTTCATATTGTCTGCCGATAATTTCATTTATTCTCTTGCGTAAATTGTTTATCCCTATCCGTCTTTTTGCCGAAACAAACAAGGCGTCGGGATAATTATGTTGAAGTTCGTTTATAGCGGCTTCCGTTTTTATATTATCCATTTTATTAAAAAGCAAAATCTGCGGTTTTTTTTCAACCCCGAGATCGGCTAAAATAAAAGAAACCACTTCGATGCTTTCGCGGTAATTCTGTTGCGAAGCGTCGACGACATGGATAAGCAAATCCGCTTCGACGGCTTCGGCCAGCGTCGAACGAAACGAAGCGATCAGATGCGTGGGAAGTTTACGGATAAATCCAACGGTATCGCTTAACAAAACATAGTTTTCACTACCGAGTCTCAATTTTCTGATGGTCGTATCAAGCGTGGCAAACAATTTATCTTCCACCAGCACTTCGGCATTGGTCACGGCGTTCATCAAGGTTGATTTCCCCGCATTGGTATAGCCGATTAACGCGGCGCGAAAAATTTCGGAACGTTGACGGCGCTGTGTCTTCGTCTGTTTTTCGATTTTGTGCAAACGCCTTTTTAAAGCGGCTATTCTGGTTCTTACTAACCGCCTGTCGGTTTCCAGCTGTGTTTCGCCCGGTCCTTTTGTGCCGATGCCGCCCACCTGCCGCGACAGATGCTTCCAATGTCCCGTGAGCCGCGGCAAAAGATAATTTAATTGCGCCAATTCCACCTGAATACGCGCTTCGCTGCTGCGGGCGTGAGCCGCAAAAATATCGAGAATAAGAGCGGCGCGATCGATCACTTTTACGGCGAGCGTTCGCTCCAAATTTCTTGTTTGCGCCGGACTGAGTTCATCGTCAAAAATAACCAGATTGATCTCGTTCATCTCAATAAACATAGCTATTTCTTGCGCCTTACCTTTACCGATAAAATAAGCCGGATCCGGCGCCGAACGTTCCTGAATAAAAACATCCGCTACTTCCGCTCCCGCCGTTCGTGCCAATTCGCCCAATTCTTTCAGGTGCTCGCTTATTATTCGTTTATCCTGTCCTGCCTTCAGGAGTCCCACCAAAACACAGGTTTCCGCAGTATGCCCCGATTCAATATTCGTTTCTATCATTTCGTATCTTCATTATTAAATTCAATTACTTTTACCTTCAATTTTTTTAATCAACAACATTTCCGTAAACAACATTAATATAGCAAGAATAAGGAAGAAAAGCCAAAGCTCCTGACCGCTACGCGCCTCGATAATCCGAGCTTTCGGATCTTTGTCTGCGTCTAACCAAACGGCATCGGGCATTATTTTTTCCATATCGGCATAAGGCTTCTTAAGCTCTGCGGACGAAACGTTCACGGAAAAAGCGTCAACCATATCGGCCGCGTTAAAGACTCTGTATATTCCTGGATGCGAAAACCTTCCTACATTCAAAACATATTTACCGCCGATTTGTTCCGGTATGATTTCAAAAGAATTATCATGTAAATCACGCAAAACATATTTAGCATAGATGCCGTTCGCGATTATCCGTTTAATGCTTTCTCCCGTGATATAGTTATTCTGCGGCGTCGTGTGTTGAATGGCTGCGTAAAGAATACGATATAGCATGGGAACAAAAAGCCCCTTAAGCGCAAAATCGTTCCATGTCGGTGCAAAAGAGGACGCGATTAAATATAACCCTTTATCCGAATAGCGGCTTAAAAAAGCGTTTCCGTTTTCCAAAGAGAGTATCGGAATCGTTCCTCTCGGATTGATTTGAAAATAGCGCCTTATTTTAGGCAGGTCAACCGCCTTATTATATTTACTGAAAACGGGTTTAAATAATTCCTGATATATGGATTTTCGGCTAAAGGCATAATATGCATTGCTGTTATTGACGTTTTTTTGACTTAAAAACATTTTTTCCTTAAACATAGCGTTTAATTGTCGGGGCGTGGAATTTTCCCCTGGAATTAAAAAAACAGCTTTATTATTCTTCACAAAAGCCTCAAGCCGTTGAACTGCGGCGTTTGAAATTTTTTGCGGATCGTTTAAGATAATAATATCATATTTATTATAATCTTTACCCTGAAAATAGGCGTAAGTCGTCTGTTCATACCGTATAACCGTTTTCTGCGAAAGCGCCTGTAAAGCCGCTCTTAAGAAAATATCGGGACTATCATCCGCAAGCAGAACCGAAATTTCCTGAGGAATGAGATAATTCATATAATAAGCATTGTCAACCTGTAAATCATCGTCATTAATCTCGGCTTGTAAAAATTGCATACCGCCTGTGGCCGGTATATAGTTTAACGCAACTTCTTTGATTTCGTTTCCCGATAAATTAAAATGTTCCATAGCCACACGATTATCGGAAGAAAACAGATCGACCCTGACGTCGGCATTGTCGTCGTCGCTATAATTATGTAAAAGAATCCGTACCTCAACGGTTTTACCCGATTCATAAATATTGGTCTTTAAATACATGCTGTCTATACCGACATTATGCCATGATTCTTTGTTTTTAAGATTAATAAGATAGATACGCGAAGCAATATCCGGAAATTTTATATTCATTAAATTTTTATTAATCATAAAATCGCTTAGGAAATACAATTCCCTATTATAATTTATACGAGAACGTAAAATAGCCTCGCCCCGCTTTAACGGTTCTGAAAAATTCGGCGTAAGGTAGGTCGATTGGCAATGCGCTTGATCAACTTTGCCCAACTGCAGGATAGAAGAAGAATCGTTTTCTCCTGGCAGTAAAAGATATACCTCGTCATTATCATTAAAGGTCGTCAAAATATTTTTGAATATCTCTTGCGCTTTTGAAAAATAGGTTGCGGTGTTTGTATAACTTTGCATACTATAGGAATTATCCATGATAAACACGGCCGTTGTACGGGCAGCGGTCTTGCCGTTCCACAATGAATGTTTTAAAGTCGGGCGGGCAAAAGCCATGATCAGAAAGAGTAAAAACAACATTCGGATGACAACCAAAAGAATTTGATAAATACGCAGACGTTTTATGCGTTTATTTTCGAGTAATTTGAGAAAACGCAGCGTACTGAATTCTATTTCTTTTGTTTTTTGCTTATTCAGGAAATGAATAATAACGGGAATTATTACGGCGGCGATAAGCGGTAGAATGATTGAATTAAGAAAACCCAGCATATTTCCATAAATTAATAATAATTAGTGATCAATTTTTCAAAAAATACTACTTATTTCTCATTTTCACAAATAATAAAACGATAATACGGAAAAGTTTTTGCTATTAACTTGATTAGAAACAAAAAATTAAGTAACTTTATGCCGATAGGCATATTATATGTCTTCAATCTGAACAACATAAATTAGATTTTCAAATGACAAATACCGATTTTAATCTCCGGACTTTAAACTTCACCCCATAATCATAGCAATTATCAGGGTATAAAAAAAGCGCGGTTTGAATTAAAATTGTCTTGTTATAAAAATTCAGCGATTTATGCTTATGTCACAAAGCGAATCAGTCATAAAATAACGGCAGAAAAACAACATTTTAATTTGGGGAATATATGAAACAGCTAAAAATATTATACCTTGCTTCGGAAGTATCTCCTTTTGCCAAAACAGGCGGACTGGCCGATGTTTGCGGCGCATTACCAAAAGCGTATAAAGGCTTTAATCAGGAAATCCGGGTAATGATGCCTAAATATAAATTTATTAATGAACGTAAATATGTTCTGCGCGAGGTGATTCGGCTGCGTGAGATTCCCGTAACGCTAAACGGAAAAAGCGAAATTGCCAACGTAAAATCGGCTTTTATTCCCGACAGCAAAGTGCAAGTTTATTTTGTAGATATTCCCAAATATTTTGCGCGTCCGGGTATTTACAGCGATCCCAAAACGCAAAAGCCTTACGAGGACAATCCGGAACGTTTTGCCTATTTTTCTGCCGCAATCATGGAGACGCTTAAAATTCTCTCATGGCAGCCCGATGTCATTCATTGCAATGGCTGGCAGACCTCTTTTGTACCCGTTTACCTAAAAACACTGTATATCGGCGATCCCTTCTTCCAGGGAGTCAAAACCGTTTATACTATTCACAACCTGAGTGAACAAGGCGTTTTTGATATTGACAAAGCAAAAGAAATAGAATTTGACGAAAGTCAAACGAGAGAAGGAGGCATGTTTAACAAAGACGGCAAACTGAATTTAACCAAAGGCGCCGTATACTTTTCCGATTTTGTTACAACCGTTTCGGAGAACTATGCCCACGAAATTTTAAATGATCCTGATAAAAGCTACGGTATGGCGGAGTTCCTCAAGGAAAAAGGCGATAAATTCGAAGGAATACTCAATGGAATCGATTACAGTGTTTGGTCGCCGGATAAAGATAAATTGCTGTTAAAAAAATTCAGCGCCGACGAGTTGGAAGGCAAAGCTGAAAACAAACGTATGCTGCTGATGCGTCTCGGGCTCGCTTATGATGAAAACATTCCTTTAATGAGCGTCATTACCGGTTTGTCCAAACTTAAAGGTATCGATTTAATAATCGAGGCTTTGGACGAATTACTGCAGCTTAACCTGCAGTTGATTATTCTCGGCGACGGCGAGAAAGAACTCGTTGATAAGATCAAAGAATATCACAAGAAATTTCCGCATAAAATCAGTTACAGCCCTAAATATGACGACAAAATGGCGCATCTTGTTTTTGCCGGTTCCGATTTATATCTAATGCCCTCGCGATACGAGCCCTGCGGATTGGAACAAATTTACAGCTTAAAATATGGAACGGTGCCGATTGTTTCCTCTGTAGGAGGGCTTTTTGATACCGTAGAACATATTGATAAAAAAACGGGAGAAGGCACGGGATTTATATTGGAAAACCTTTCGGCGGAGAGCATTATTAAATCATCCAAAGACGCCGTTGAATATTTTGCAAACAAAGAAGCGTGGAACGAATTGCGAAAACGCATTATGAGCGAAGACTTTTCATGGGAAATATCGGCAAAACGCTATCTTGATATTTTTGATCGTCTTGTCAGCGACGAAGAGTAATTAAAAAAATATAAAAGTGCTTTTTTTATCTTTTTTTAGCACATTCGTCATGATAAACCGATAGTATTTATTTATGATTGCACGGAAGCCTTATCCTTTACGTTTTGTTTATTAAGGAAACTATTTAACGGTTTTTACGTTAATTATTATAAATGACAGACGGTTATTAAACGATGATAAAAATAATATTAAAATATATCCCGAAACAATGCCGCTCCACCGTATCGGAGAAAAATATCTCACTTTAACTCCACTTTAATTTCATATCAATTGACATAAAATATACAAATCCGTAAATTAAATATTTTATAATAAAAGGCTGTATATGAAGAAAATTAATATATTATTTTTACTTTTAATAATCAGCGCCTGTTCAACAGATGACGCCACATCGCCTAATGATAAGCTACTGATTAACGGCGAGTATCGCATTGACACGCTTTATGCCGCTCAGGACACCTTCGTCGTTGCGCCGCCGCTGCGAACATCTTACTCATCAAAGTTGAGCGTGGGAAAATATAAAGGGTTTTCCGCCAATTTTTTAATCCGATTTGTTTTCCTTCCACCGGATTCCGTTAAATTGGATTCCGCCCGCATTGAATTGCACGGCGCAAGCCACTACGGCGATAACACCGTTTCAGCCATAACTGTCGAAGCCTATAAAGTGCTTGATCAATGGGACAGAGACGCCAATATGGACGATTACTGGCGCAATTACACCCCAAACGGCGATTTGGTTTACAGCGGCGAGTTTACGCTCAGCGATTCTTTAAACGATTCCATAATATATACAATTCCGATTGACAATGAGTTGATCAAAGAATGGCAGCAAATTGAAGATTCATCGCAAACGGGATTATACTTTACGCTTGCATCGGGAAGCAACGAAGCGGTTGCCGAAATTGCCTCCTTTAACACTTTAAAAGCCGAAGACGCTCCAAAGTTGATTTTTAAGCGCCAGACGGACAGTAGCGCCGTGTGGGACACCTTGTTTATCGGCGACGACCTAACCATTTTTCCGCCGGAAGAAAACGGCGTTTTCCAAAACACACAGAACGTTTACATTGCAGGAGGCAATCCGGTACACAGCTTTATCAGATTTGATTTATCGGTTTTGCCAAGCAATATATTAATATACAGCGCTGCATTATCCGCTGTTCTCGACAGCGCCAATACATTGGTTAATAATGAATTTTATTCCCAATTCTATTTGCGCGTTGTTAAGGATGCGGATGACAATTTAACCGATTTCACCTTGGATTCCTCATTTGTTTATGACAGCAGACAAAATATTTCTATGAAAAAAGAAAACAGTGCTCTGTTGCTGGACGATTACAATCAAAGCAATTTCGGCCAAACTGTCCTGCAAAAAATTGTAAACGGTGAATTGGATTATAAATGGTTCTTCTTACAATATAAAGTAGAAAATCAAAGCCTTTCCGTGGAGCGAATTCTCGGCGTAAAAAATCCGCCTCATAAAGAAATGTTAATTATCAAATATGTTAGAATTGACGGTTTTGGATGCGAAGAAGGGGCACAATGACTATTAAATTAAAAATAGCGATTTTATTTATTGTTTTCACAGCCACATTGCAAGCCTCTTCTACTAAATTCGGATTGGCCTGCAATACATTAGGGAATTTATACATACCTTACTCTACCGCCGGGTACGGGCGCTCATTTGAAATAGCTTCGACGGACTCTTTTCATCTAAACGCCAGAAATTTTTCAATGTGGAGCAATATTTCCGCATCAACTTTTGCCATTGGACTTGATTATAACCTTACTTCAAGTTATAATGGGAAAACGAACGATATAATTGATGACTGGTATTTGCAAAATATTTTGATTGCCGCACCTATTGTGCGAAAAAAAGTCTCCGTGGGCATCGGTATTCAGCCGGTCACACAAATTAACCAGCATGTAATAAACTCGGTTGTATCGGAAGAGCAGCAAATTGATGAATATATGTTTATACGGGGAGGAACAGGAAAAGCGTTTATTAATGTCGCTTATCAAATAATCCCCCAAATTGGCGTCGGCTTGGCTTACGAATATACTTTTGGAAATATGCAGAGTGATTACAGACTTGAATTTCGTTCCCCTGTACAGGCATCTTTGATATTAAACCTGGATAGCAGGGCTTCCGGTTCGGGCTTCGCATTAAGCGCAAACGCAACGCCTTTTTCCGGTTTTACCCTTGGTATTATGTGGCGCACTAGCGTGAACCTCAATATTTCGCGCGTAGTGGATTCCAATTCCGAAAAACTTAACCAAGAATCGACGCTGCTGATGAGAATACCCGACGAATACAATGTAGGATTACAATATCAAGTCAATAACCGTTGGGTTGTCGGTACGGACGGCATATATCAGGATTGGAAAAACAGTTATTTTATCGACGGTCAAAAAACAAATAGGATGAAACCCTATTATAGGATAGGGATAGGTGTTGAACGTAAAAACAGCGGTAAAAAATTTGATAAATATTACAGAAAAATCGTGTATAGGGGCGGTTTGTTCTATGATCAGAAGATGCATAAAAGCAACAACGCCTATATTCGGGAATACGGATTATCCGTTGGAATGGAATTCCCGCTTATTTGGAACCGTTCCAAATTTGAGGCAGCCATGATGATCGGCCGTCGCGGCGATATCAGCATTAACCAATATGAAGAAAATTTCTTAGGGCTGAGTTTTTCCATAACCATTGGAGAAATTTGGTTTGAGAACCCTGAAGAATAAATCAGTAAAGGAGAATACCATGGACAAACTACTAAAACATTTGGGAATCGCTTTAATTTTAATGTTTATTTTTAGTATTTCCGCTTTTGCACAATTCGACGATGAATTGGAAGATGATACTGAAATTCAAGTAAAATGCATTCCCGATACGTTAACAACGCCCTACGATGAAATCGCTAAAAAAGACAGCGCTGCCGACATCAGAATGCTTTATAATTTCGGACATGAACATTACAAAAATAAATCTTATGCCGAAGCGCTTCCCTATTTATGGAAAGTTTTTATTTTAGCCAATCCCAGCAATCCGAATGAAGCGAAGCGCGCTAAACTTTCTATCGGTAAAATAGCCGAAATCTATTTTACGGAGAAAAAAGTAGACAGCACACTTATTGCCTGCTATCGCGGCCTGGAAAAATTCCCGAATTTGATTCGTCTGCATTATTATGCCGGTTTTTTACAGGAAAAACTGGGCAGGACGTCCTGCGCCATTCCTCATTATGAAAAACTTGTTGAAAATGATTCCACAAACGTCGGTTATTTAAAATCGCTTGCCAAACTTTATTTTACAAAAGACGACGAACGATGTATCGCTTTGCAGGAAAAAATTGTAGCTTTAAAACCCGGAGATGCCGAAGAATCAAGCACGTTGGCTAAATTGAAAGACCATTTCTACGGCGCCGGCGCCGGCCTTGACGCTTATAAGGAAGCCTATCAGAAAAACCCGAACGATTTAAAAATGGCTTTAATTTACGGCGAAGCGGCAGTCAACGCAGGCGACTATAAGGATGCTATCGAACCTTTGACAAAAGTAATCAAAGAAAAGCCGTCGGTAAAGGCGTATAAATTACGTTCTGAAGCTTATGAGAATTTGAATCAAACGCAAAAATCCATTGACGATTTAAAAGCCTTGCTGAAAATAGACGTCTCCAGCATTGAAGATATGGTTTTTATTGCTCAAAAATATGCTTCTAAAAATCAGTTTTCTACCGCTAAGTTTTGGATTAACAAGGCACTGAGAACCAAACCCGGATACGGACTCGCCTATATCGCTCTTGGTGAACTCTATGAAACCGCCGTGTCTTACTGTCAAAATAAACGCAACGGAAAAGCAAAATTTGAAGATAAACTTGTTTATGAAAAAGCCTTAGCGGCCTATAAAAAAGCGGCAAAAGACCCGTCTTACAGAGGCCGTGCAAAACAAAAACAAAAGTTTTTGATACCTTTTCTTCCCACAAAAGAAGATAAGTTTATGCATAAAAATGATAAAATCAAAAGCGCCTGTTACGATTGGTTAAAATAAGGAGTTTGAAAAATTGAAAGTTATCATCGGAGCCGATCATGCGGGCTACCTGTTAAAAGAAACGATTAAACAATATTTATCGCAAAAAGATATCCCTTTCAGCGATATCGGTACATTTAAAATGGATTCGGTCAACTATCCGGAATACGCCTACAAAGTGAGCATAGCCGTAGCCAATGGCGAATATGATTTTGGTATCCTGATTTGCGGAACAGGCATCGGTATGTGCATCACGGCCAATAAGATTAAAGGTATCCGTGCCGCTCAAGCCTACACGACGGAACAAGCGAAATTGAGCAGACTGCACAATGACGCCAATGTCCTTTGCTTGGGCGGAAGACTTTTAACGGAAGAAGAAGCCGCTAAAATTGTCGATATATGGCTCAATACCTCGTTTGAGGGCGGACGTCATATCACGCGTTTAAACTTAATTTCTCAATTGACCGGATTATAGGAGAATATTATGTTGGAATCTATCAAAAATCAAGATAAAGAAATATATGATTCGATTATAAAAGAAATGGACCGCCAAAATAATACTTTGGAATTAATCGCTTCCGAAAATTTTGTCTCCAAAGCCGTTTTGGAAGCCAACGGATCCGTATTGACCAATAAATATGCCGAGGGGTATCCGGGTAAACGTTATTACGGCGGGTGCGAATATGTTGATATCACCGAAAACATTGCCCGAGACAGAGCCAAAGAATTGTTTAAATGCGAATATGCTAATGTTCAGCCCCATTCGGGTTCTCAAGCCAATATGGCCGTCTATTTTACCTATTTACAACACGGCGATACGGTTCTCGGTATGAATCTCGCGCACGGCGGGCATTTAACGCACGGTTCTCCGGTTAATTTTTCGGGGAAGATTTATAATTTTGTAGCTTACGGTGTGAACAAAGATACGGGCCGCATCGATATGGACGAAGTGGCGAAACTTGCGAGAGAACATAACCCAAAAATGATTGTAGTGGGCGCCAGCGCTTACTCGCGTCATTACGAATTTGCCAAGTTCAGAGAAATCGCCGATGAAGTCGGTGCCGTTCTATTTGCCGACGTCGCTCACCCTGCGGGGTTAATTGCCGCAGGCGAACATCCCAGTCCCATTCCATATTGCGATGTAGTTACGACGACAACTCATAAAACGCTTCGCGGACCCCGCGGAGGAATGATTATGATCGGCAAAGATACGGAAAATAAAATGGGGGTTGTCGCTCCTAAAAGCGGGCGCGTTAAAATGATGTCCGAACTAATTGACAGTACGGTGATGCCCGGAATTCAGGGCGGTCCTTTAATGCATATTATAGCCGCCAAAGCGGTCGCTTTTGGCGAAGCGCTTAAACCTGAATTTAAGGAATACGCCAAACAAATTATCCGCAACGCCCAAACGCTTTCACATACTTTGGTTGAAAAAGGATACAGCATTGTTTCCGGCGGAACGGATAATCATGTATTTCTCGTTGACCTTACCGATAAAAATATCACAGGGAAAGCAGCGGAAAACGCTCTTCATGAAGCCGGTATTACGGTAAATAAAAATATGATACCTTTTGATACACGAAGTCCGTTTATCACCAGCGGAATACGGCTTGGCACCGCGGCTCTGACCACAAAAGGCATGAAAGAGGACGAAATGAAGACCATCGCCGCCTTTATTGATCATGTTCTTAATAATATTGAAAATGAAATCGAATTAGAAAAAATTAATCAACAGGTTAAAGAATTAAACAAAGATTTTCAGCTTTATTAATGGTGTTTTAATACAAAGAGAGGCGTCAATAATTCAAAATGAGCAAACCGAAATCAGCCGAAAATAGCGCGGAAATGCCCTTTCTCGACCATTTGGAAGAATTACGCTGGCGTTTGATTAAAATTGTAGCCAGCGTAATTCTTTTATCCGTTATAGCATTTTCATTTTCCGACTATTTACTGGATATATTACTTTTTCCGACAAGAAATTTACAGGATAAAATGAATATTCAGGTTTTAAAAGTCCAAACTATTTTTATGATTAAATTGGAACTTTCATTATTAAGCGGCGCCGTAATCAGTTTGCCCTATATATTTTATCAAATTTGGGCATTTCTTGCTCCCGGTCTTTTGGAAAACGAACGGAAATATGCCATACCCGTAATATTTTTTGCAACGATTAGTTTTATTATCGGCGCTTTATTTGCCTATTTTATAATTATCCCGCTCGCTCTGGAATTTTTTATGAATATGGCCCCCGCTTCAATTCAAAATAACATCGCCCTCGATTTTTACATCGGATTCTTATTACGCCTGATTATTGTTTTCGGAATCGTATTCGAGCTTCCCCTAGTCAGTCTCTTTTTAACTAAACTGGGAATTTTAACGCCGGAATTTTTAAAGAAATACCGACGTTATGCCATCGTTATTTTCTTTATTCTTGCAGCAATCTTAACGCCGCCCGATCCGACAACACAAGTATTGCTGGCAATCCCCCTATTATTGCTTTATGAGATTACGATTTGGGTAAGTTATTTGTTTGCCAAAAAGAAGGACGATAATTGAAAACGACGACATCGGCTAAAGTAAATATTGCCGCTATAAAAAAAGCTTTTCAACTTGAACTTGACGAATATAATTCAACCTTCAAAACCATTATGTCGTCCAATATCAAACTTATTGATACAATCGCCAAATATGTTGTTAAACATAAAGGAAAAAATATCCGTCCGCTTTTGGTAATTATGTCCGGAAAATTGGTCGGCGAGCCGACGCCCGATACCTATATCGTCGCTTCTATTATAGAATTGTTACATTCGGCTTCATTAATTCATGACGACGTAGTGGACGACGCAAATATACGCCGCGGTTTTCCTTCCATCAATGCGGTTTGGAAAAATAAAGTAGCCGTTTTAATGGGCGATTATTTGCTTTCCAAATGTTTAATCGGAGCAACCAAAACAGGGCAATTGGAAGTATTTAATATTTTATCCGATACGGCCAAACGTCTTGCCAAGGGCGAACTCCTACAAATTGAGCGCTCACGGAAACTTAATATTACCGAAACCGATTATTTTCAGATCATTTCCGATAAGACTGCGGCTTTGATCAGCGCAGCCGCAGAACTCGGCGCGCGCAGCACATCGGTTAATTCCAGAGATCATGAAAATTTACGGCAATTCGGAGAGTATCTCGGTATTTCATTTCAGATAAAAGACGATCTTATTGACTATCTCGGTTCTCAGAAATTAGTCGGCAAACCCATCGGAAATGATTTAAAAGAAAAAAAATTAACTCTGCCCTTAATTCATGCTTTTAAACATGCTTCGCAAAAAGAGATTAAATCCATTAAAAGAACGTTAAAACGAGGCGCCAAAAGTAAAGATATCAGCCAAATCATTAAATTTGTGAGTCAATATAAAGGCATTGAATATGCTATTGACAAACAAAACGAATATGCCTTAAAGGCAAAAAACACGCTTTCCGACTATCCGGACTCTTTCACCAAAGACTCGCTTATAAAATTTGTAGATTATATCACTCAACGCAATAAGTAAATCAACGATATGAATATCTTAATTATTCGTTTCAGCTCAATCGGCGATATCGTTTTAACAAGCGCTTTTATACGACAGGTACGTAAAACCTATCCCGATGCAAAAATCGATTTTGTGATCAAAAAATCCTTTATCCCGCTAATCCGATACAATCCCCATATTAATACTATCTATGGTTATGACAATTCGACAAAACTCAATGGGCTAAAGCTCCTGCGCGATAAACTTAAATCCAACGGCTATGATTTTGTATTCGATTTACAAAATAATTTCCGTTCCAATTATATCCTAAGGGCTTTCCGGCATGTTAAAAAAGGGCAAATGGATAAATTGAAAATTAAGCGCGCCTTGCTTATTTACTTTAAAATTAATCGTTACGATAAAATATTACCCGTTGCCCTGCGCTATTTAAAAACCGCTGAAGTAGCGAACGTAAAAGACGATCAACAAGGACTGGAGCTTTTTCTCGGAAACACTGCGCCTTCTCTCGTGAATGAGAATTACATAGCCATCGCGCCCGGCGCGGCTCACGCTACCAAACGCTGGCCTTTGCAAAAATTCAAAATGCTGATTGAAATGATCCTTGAAAATTTCAACGATAAAATTATTCTGCTCGGCGGCAAAGACGACAGCGGCGCTTTTACTTCTTTGGAGATTTCAACGAAAGTTATTAACTTTACGGGACGATTAGAGTTGTTAGACTCGGCGGCGATCATTAAGAATGCACGAGTTTTAATTTCCAACGATTCATCCTTAATGCACATGGCAACAGCGCTTGGCACGCCTGTTCTGGCCATTTTCGGCTCAACGTCGGAAGAGCTGGGTTTTTTCCCCTTCCGTGGAAAAAGTCTTGTCATTCAGAATAATGATTTATGGTGTCGTCCTTGTACGCATATCGGCCGCAAGCGCTGCCCATTAGGACATTTTAAGTGTATGAAAGAAATTGATGCTATGGAAGTATATAACGGTTTGCAAAAGTTGATAAACAATAAGGTTTGATATGTATTTCTTTTACTCTTTTTTCATATATCCACTTTTTTTTATCATCATCCATATCGCCGCGATATTTAATAAACAGATTCGTAAAGCGTTGTTGCCAAGATATCACGTAGTATCAATCGTCAGTAACTGGAGCATGAAAAATAAAAACAAAAAGCCATTGGCGCTGATACACACTTCTTCCATGGGAGAATTTGAGCATATAAAATTTCTATTAAAAAAATTAAAAGAAAACGATGTTCAAATTGTAATCACTTTTTTCTCCCCTTCCGGATACGAACATATAAAAACACATCCCGATGTGGACTTAATCATTTATACACCATTCGATTTTCAATTTGTATGGAAAAAAATCTATCGATTACTGAACCCCGCTTTTGTTGTTTTTGCAAAACATGAAACCTGGCCAAATTATATCCACAGCGCAAAGAAATTAAATATACCCGTGTTTATCATAAATGCCGCCTTGCCGTCGGAATCGAGTCGTTTTGAACCAATAATCCGTTTATTATATCGTCCGATTTATCGTTCCTTCAATGTTATTTATGCGGTAAGCGAAAAACATTTGTTAAATTTTAATAAATATTATCCCGGAAGCCGCGCTGAATATGTTGGCGATAGTAAATTCGATCAGGTACTCAATCGCAAATTAAGCACGAAAAATAAGGAATATTTCCCGAAAAAGTGGATAAATAACGCCTTTATTATTGTATTAGGCAGCGTTCATACGGAAGATACAAAAATTATATTCCCCGCTCTTGATGATCTTATGCGACAATATAATAATGTTAAATTAATAATCGCGCCCCATTTTTTACATAAAAATTACATAGATGACATGACCCGCTATTTTCATAAAAGGGGCGTTTTATTATATAAAAATCTTACCAATTTAACCGATCAACGCGTTATGATAATTGACAAAATGGGTATATTAGCCGATCTGTATAAATACGGGGATATTGCCTTTGTAGGAGGCAGTTTTAAACAAGGTATTCATAATGTCATGGAGGCGGCTATTTACGGTATACCCGTCATTCATGGGCCGAAGCACCAAATAGCGCATGAAGCTGCTGTCTTAAATAATTACGGAGGTAGTATTATTATATCATCGACGAATGAGGCTTATAATGCATTTAATTTGTTATATAATAACGATAGGCAAAGAAAGGAGATCGGTGAAAAAGCGGAAAAGTTTGCTTTAAAGAATACAGGTACGGCTGAAATACTTATTAAAAATTGGCAAACCTTTTTACAGCCCGATTTAGCAAACAATAATAATTTCTAAATTTATTTTAAAAAAAACAAAAAATATATTGACTGATTATCAATAACTCCGTATATTTAAAACTCTGCTTTACAGAAGAAACCATAATTGGTCCGGTAGTTCAATTTGGTTAGAGCACCTGCCTGTCACGCAGGAAGTTGCGAGTTCGAGTCTCGTCCGGACCGCTTTTAGCCGTGGACTTTCTGCGGCTTTTTTATTTATAATCGTTTCCCTATACACTTCTTACCCGAGATATTCCGGTTGACTGTTGAACTCTTTCCTATAATAGATATTGTTTATTTTTTTCTTCGCAAATTTATAATTTACAAGAGGAGCGCATTATCAATTTTTCATCCTTGTAATAACAGGAATCAAAAATGGTTAAAATATGTTATTTTTCGCACTTCCAATATTATTATAAAACAAAAAATGTCATTAATTTGCCATCCTGTGTACTTTTTGTTACGATTACATTGGTAAAGTTGAAAAATATTTTGTTATATTTGGAAGAAAACAAAAGAAGCAAGGTAAAGAAAATGAATAAAAACGATTTTAATAAAAAAATGATATCGCTCGGATGGTTGATCAACCTTTTGGTGTTACTTTTTTATATCGCTGCCTCTATTTATGCCTTTGAGTTTATTTTGAGTTTTGCCTGCGCTTTTGCCGTCTACATCGGATACCACCACAAATCGAAACTGCTTGTATTTACTTCATTCTTTGAAGCTATTGCGCTCCTGTTTTTCAGGGGCATCCACATTTAATATGCTACGAAACAATCGCAGGAAACCATATATTTTGTCTTCCTTGCCAATATCAAACTAATTTACTAATCGCCGAGAGAAAACTACCAACCTAATTTATCCTTCAGTTTTTTACCCGCTGTGCGGCTGATGCTTAGTTCCGTTCTCTTTTGATCTTTTACCGTCGCGCAATAACCGCCGGCAAATAAGGGCTCGATACTATCTACATAATTCAGGTTAACAATTTTCGAACGATGAATACGGAAAAATTTTGACGGATTAAGTCGTACTTCCAATTGCTCCAAGGTGAAATTTATTATATACTGTCTATCAACTGCGCTGGCAAAAACATATTTATCCTCGCTTCTGAAATAAACGATATCATCATCATTAAGAATGTAAATTTTATCGCCTATTTTTGATGGGATACGGTTCAGGTAATCATTCTGCGGTTGCCATTGGGACAATAACTGTTTTATTTCATTAAAATTTTGCGGCAAGGATTGCAATTGAGTAACTGCTTTTTCAATCGCTTCTTTCAGGCGCTCAGAAGTAAACGGTTTAAGCAGATAGTCAACTGCTCGCAATTCAAAAGCCTGTACGGCATAACTATCATAAGCGGTAGTAAAAATTACTTTCGGCTTATGAGCTACAAGAGGCAGAATATCGATTCCGGACATATCGCTAAGATGGATATCAAGCAGTAGAATGTCTGGTTTTAAACGATCAATATCTATTACGGCTTGTTTACCCGTTTCACTTAGACCAGCAAGAATGATTTCGGGTAATGCGGCTGTTAATTTCTTTAAACGAATTAAAGCCGGTTTTTCATCTTCAACAATGTAAATAGAATATTTCATGACGCCGCCGGTATTTTTATTTTTATCCTTGTACCCGCTCTTTCTTCGGATACAACCGTTAATGAACCTTTATTGTTATAAGTCAATTTAATACGATCCCTAAGATTGGCCAAAGCATGATTGCCTACAGGAAGATTTTTTTGTTTTTCCGGCAAAATCCCCGTTCCGTTATCCTGCACATCGATATTTATAAACTCTTTTTCTTCGATAATTGAAATTTCAATGGCAAAGGCTTTTGATTTATCTCTCCAGCCGTGTTTAACGGCATTTTCAACAAGCGGTTGAAATAACAATGTCGGAACGAGAATATTGCCCTTTGAAAAATTTTCATTCCATGTAACATTAAGTTTATCGGGATAACGAGCTTTCATCAAACTCAGATAGTTTTTAGTAAAAGCGATTTCATCTTTAAGTTGTAAATTTTCTTTGGAAGCATTATTAAAAAGATAACGCAGTAGATCGCTAAGTTTAATTAGAAGCTTTTCCGCCCGCTGCGGATTTTCCTGAATAGAGCTTACAATAGTATTAATTGAATTAAACAGAAAATGAGGTTCCATCTGCGCTCGCAGGGCTTTCAACTCGGCGTCTGAAACAAGCTGTCGCTGTCGAGTTGTTTTCCAACGCGATTCAATATAGCTACTCATTACGCTAAATAAACCGATCAAAAAGAACAAACCGGACAAGGTCATAAATATTTCTCTTAGGTCCTGTGTAAACAATTGCGTTGAATTTCCCGATTGAAAGGGAATGGTGATCAAATAAGTAAATCCTCCTATAATCGTTCGACCGATTATATTAATGGCGTCGCCTTGATGCGTAATGCTGATAGAATAAAAAATAAAAGCCGATAGAAAAGAAAAGGTTAAAGCAATAATATATAGGAGAGCGCTGATTATCACCGCCTGCCAATTATTAAAAACCGTAAGTTTTTTATGAAAAAAACGTTGGATAAAGGCAATGGTAAGAAATAAAACCGTAGTAAAAACCAAACCGATTATTAAAGAATCTACTAATGACGAGATTTTGTAATGTAAAATAAAAGTAAGAAAGGCGCCTACAAAAATATAGGCGCCGCTGATTAAATATATTTTTCCGGAATTTTTCATGCGCTTTTTTGTTTATCCGATAATTTTGTATAAAAATACATAACAAAGGAACCCATTCCCAGAACAAGAGTAGCCAAGCTGAATATCCAGCCGATAAAAGGCGTTTCAACGATCAGGAATATAATAATTAATCCGATTAATAAAGACAAAAATAATTTTGCAGGCCGACCGTTTTTAATAAAAACATTAATAATATAGCTTCCCAAAACCAATCCGCTGATTATGGAACTAATATAAAGTAGAAATAAATACACGGCGGTTAACATAAGAGAGATGGGAATAGTAAGGATAAGAACCAATAAAATTACAATTACCACAGGAATCATAAATAAAAGCAGAGCGCCGATACCGCTGTTTTTTAGCGCTTCGCGTTTAGCAAAGATCGTTATTTCTTTGGAAAAATCTTTAAAAAAGGTAATCAACAAAAGACCCGTAATTAAAGCGGCGCCGAAAGCCCAATAAAAAAACAAACTTTGAAAAAACCGTTTGTGCGGTTTAATTGAGATTTCAAGATCCGCGGGACTATTTTCAATTTCATTTTTCAACGCTTTATGTAAAGTAATGGATGTGCCGCTCGCAGCCTTGTAGCTTTCGCCAAAACGGATTTTACCGACATTTAAAGATACCCCGCCCCTAACATTTCCGTTTAAATAGGCATGACCGGCGCCGCCTTTGATCATACCGTCAATTATACCGTCGTCTACGATCAATGTTCCACAGCCTACAAATAAATTACCTTTAATATGAGCGTTACGGGTAAGATGCACTTCGCTGGCAAAGGCAAGTACGTCGCCGTCCACCGTATTATCAATGGTAATCTTCTGGGCAAAACCAAGCAGCATATCTTTTACATACCCTTTTACGGTAACAGCCTGGCAAAAAGCGAACAAATCGTCGCCCACTTCGCCGTTAACCACAATTTCCTGACAGACCGCATAAATATCATCATTCGCCTGTGCATTGATTTCGATATAGCGCGCGCTAACAAACAAATCCGTAACGACCGTATCGCCTTTGTTAATATATATCGTATCACCCGAGCGATATTCGGCGCTATGCAACATAAATACACACATAAATATTCCGCTAAAAATTACTTTTACATACTTCATCATATCCTCCTATGAATTGATAAATGTTTTATTTTTAATTATAATGAATTCAAATTTCCCAAAACAGTCAGCGTACCCGCTCAAAAAGCCTGCCTATGAGAAATATAACTATTAAACATATCGCTTTTTTCATAAGCCTGCGCTCCTTTTTACCGTTCTTTTAATTGCATCCTAAATATAAGGATAGGAGAAAAATTTAAAAAGAAGATTCCGACAAACGGTTTATAGAAGCGGATGAACGGTATGTAGATAAGGATAAACGGAGTAAGAATATCGAGTGTATATGGATTGACAAACCGGGAAACAGGCCATTTTGCGCTTAAACGAAACAATTCGTATCATAATGAACCCTGATGAGCGCATTTATTTTAATACACCGTGCAAAGCCTGAATTTGATCCGGTTTACCGAGAATGATCAATTTGTCGCTTTCGTTTAAAACCGATGTGGAAATAGGATTAAAAACCCAAAGATTATCAATTTCTTTTTTCATAGCGATAACGATTAATCCCGTACGCTGCGGAATTTTGGCTTCTTGCAACGTTTGCCCGTTTAATGACGATCCTTTAGGCACGGTTACTTCTTCCATGCGCAAAGCAAGTTCTTCATCGCGCATCATAATTTCCAAAAAATTAATCAATGTAGGCCGCAGCATAACCGCCGCCATGCGCATACCCTCTATCATATTAGGCGAGATAACATAATTGGCGCCGGCTTTATAGAGTTTATCGGCCGTACTAACTTCCACGGAGCGGGAAACGATAAAAAGATCGGGATTTAAGGAACGTGCGGAAATGACCACAAATAGGTTGCTGGAATCAAGCGACAAGGCGGTGATTAATCCCTTGGCGTTGGCAATATTAGCCTCTTCGAGCGTTTCGTCTTTAGTTGCGTCCCCTTCAACAAATAACAGTTGCGGATATAATTCGCTTAAATGATCGATTTTTTCATGATTATCTTCCACAACAACCAAGATTTTGCCGGCATTGACGAACTCCTTAATAACAGCCGAGCCGGTATCGCCGGCTCCGCATAAAATAGTGTGTTTTTTCAAGTTCATTATGTTTTTCTTCATATTCTTACTCTTTCTTATTTTTAACAGTTCTTTGCTGACAAAAATACTGGTAACGGTCGCTGTTAACATACCGATGGAAATTAACCCAAGAACGATGATAAATATGGTAAAAAAACGTCCGTCTGCTCCCATTCTGCCCACCTCCTTAAAGCCAACGGTGGAAATGGTAATAAATGTCATGTAAAGCGCATCCGCCCAATTCCAATCTTCTAACCACATATAACCAAACATACCGAGGATGATTATGAAAAAGAAAAAGAGGCTGAAAATCAGTAAATCATGAAAAAGATCTTTTGTTTGTGAATCCATAATTTACCCGATTAGTTAAAATCAAAATATTTTATCATATCCGCTCACATATAATTTACCGAATATCAGGGCAATCGGCAATATTTAACAAGGCTTTAAATTGAAAACGGGTTGAGCATAATATTTATACAATTACGATTGCATAGCTTCCGCCGGATCAATAACAGCGCCTTTCCATGCGGGAATAATAGTGGCGCTAAGATATGGAATGAGGGAAACCAATAAAAGCATCAATATATCGCTGCCGTGTATTATTGGCGACAGTCTAAAATCGGGATATAATACGGACCAACCGATAAAATATTCCTTTAAAAAAAATGCGTTTAACCAAAATATATGAATATAAGCCAGAATTATACCGCAGAATGTAGCGTTTAATGAGATGATCAATCCTTCCCAGAACTTTATCCATAATACATCGTTAATCTGCCAGCCTACCGCTTTTAATATCCCTAATTCTCTGCTTTCTTCTCGCGACAGCCCTGAAGCTCTATCCCAAGCAAGTATCAAAAACGCCAGTAAAGAGAAAACGGCGCCGAACATAAAAATTCCTCCCCGCCAACTGAAAAGAGCGTCATAAGTAATTTGAATCTGCCGCTTACTTACAACACGAATATTAGGAAATTTTCGGCTTATTTTTAAGCCAATATTTTCAACTTCGTCGCTGTTTGCAATACGCAATGCGACATCCGTTACCTGATTTTTTTTTAACCCTACGATATCCCGGACGGCGACATACGATAAAATGATCAGATCGCGGGTCAGCAAATCGTTTGAGGGGTCGAAAACACCGCTTATTGTAAAACTTTTCAGATCGCCCCGGCTATTAATTAAATTAAGTTGGTCACCAACCTCTAAATTATGCGATTCCATAAATCCGTCGCCTAATAATGCGGTATTATTATCAGCGATAAAATCGCCTTTCATACCAAATATTAAATCTGCGGGAAAAGATGAATCGGAAGCGAGAATAGTAAAAACCGCATCGCTAGGGGAATCATAATAATAACCCCAAACTCGCGGAATAACCCTTTGAACGCCGCGTAAATTTTTTAATGAATCGAGTATTGATACATCCAAAGGAAGCAGACGCCCTCCGCTTACATTTTGAATCCATAATTCCGGAATGCCCGTTAATATTTCATCGCTCATTTTTTTTAACGCCGTTGTTAAAAATATTATGGAAGCAAAAAAGGAAACAACCAGCGTATATATTATCGTTAATGAAAGCTCCTTTTTCCATCGTCGTTTCATCGAAATTAACGAATATTCCAAAAGATTCAGTAAACGATTCACCGTTGTTTAACTCCCTCGTTTCCTTGAATTATTTCTGTTATAGGATGAATAAATGTTGATGATGGAAAATGATCCAAAAAACCGGGAATATCCTGAAAAGGCGCCGTAAGTTCCAAAGGAAAAGCCGGGTTTCTTGTATGGCGAGATTCGGTAGTAAGGCATAAATCCGTTAAATGCAGCTTTTGCGCTATTTTTTTTCCCATTTCAAAATCAGATTCTTTTATAGAATAGAAAATCAAAATAGTTGCAAGCAATGTTATTTGTAAACACGTAAATAAAAAAAACACAAACAACGTTTTTCTTTTCATAATAGATTCTTCGTAATCGATTATTAATAATTTATCCTTAAAACGCTAATTATAATAAACGAAATTAATCAGCGTTTACCAAAGACCTCTAAAATCGCTTTAAGGTAAGCGGTTTTATTGACGCTGTCGGGTTCAAGGTAGCTTCCTTCCGTCCACTCATTCCAGCAGTTAATATTAAATGTATTTCCGCATTGCGGGTGGTTTTGTAAAAAGGTTTTCATCTCTGTTAAGGCTATTTCAAATGCCTCCGGAGTATTTTCGCTGATAGTAGCCATAAAGGGATAGCCAATGTTCTCGTAGGGATCATCCTGTTTTGTACGCGGCGTGGAATCCCAACCCATGGTTACATTGGGATAGTAGGGTAGATCGAACGAATCCGTTACCGCTTCGGCATATTCAAAATATTTTTTCTGCACGTATGAATAGGGCGTTTGCGGAAACTGCGGCAAAACCACATGATGAATCCATACATAGGAGGTGAAAGAGTCAAATCCCAGTTCATTTATTAAGCGGTCAACATCTATTACTAATTGTTCGTTTGGTAAAATGGTCCGTCCCCATACCACCGCATTCAGGTTCAGTCCGGGCAAACCGGATTCAACAACCTTTTGCCTGAATACGCTTATAGCCTCTTTTGTTTTTTCCACACTGCCGAATATCTGCATAAACCGGTTTAAATCATAAACAGAAAAGTAGGGTTTGCCGTTCACAAACCAATAAGACGGATGATGAAAATAGTGTTGGATAATATAATTGCTCATTTTCTCCCATGTAGCAGGAGTGATTTTGCCCGGATAGAGTAATTTGGGCCCTTGTAAAAGATCTTTTTTACCAAGAGGATGAATATCTATCCAGTCGTGATTTGCCCACATCAAAGCAAATTTCACTCTCTTGTTATTAGAAGATTTCATATAGCCTTCTTCAAGACATTGTTCAAGAAAAGGACCGTCGTCGTAATAATACCAATCGAAAATAAAGGCATCAATGCCGTAATCAGCCGCCGCTCCAATTTTCTCTTCCATAACCTCGGGGTCAGATTCGTCCCCATAACCCCATAACGGTACTTTCGGCTGGTCATGTTCCGGGAAACGAGGTTTGGCATTTTTAACCAATTCCCACTCACTCCAGCCTGCACCGAAGCGGGCATTATTGCGCGCATCACCAGGATGATAGTTGGGGAAATAATAGGCTGCAATTTCATAACCGGGTGAATTATCTTTATTATCTTCGCATTGTAAAAAACATGCGATAAAAACATATCCCACTAATAAGATAACCAGCGATTTTATATTTTTTATTTTCATTAGGTAAAAAAATGTTTTATTTATGTAAAATTATTCATTTTTCTTATTAAAATCTCTTTTCCCCCTGATAGAAGCCGTTTCATCATTCACATCTTCCTGCCAGCCGGATTTACTGTCATCTCTTGAATCAAATCGTTGAATATAGGGTTTGATATCCAGCAAAGGCGTACCGTCCAGGATATCCAAATCTCTCACATAAAGGATATTCTCTTTTATCTTATCAAGACGAACCAAACTCATGCCGAGTTTATTGGGACGATGCGGCGCTCGAGTGGCAAAAATGCCTTTTTCGTCATCGGACAAATAGGGAGCTAATTGTAATTTCGTTTTTATAGAACGATCAAAATAATAAAAAAGATAGATATGGGAAAAAGCCTGCAAATCTTTTAAGCCGTCGAGATATTCATCAAAGAGTTCAACCCTGCCAGTAATATTTTTGGAAAATACAGGTTGAATGGGCGTTTTTTTCGTCTCTTTATGGGGCGAATGGATTATGCCAATCGCTTTGAACGTAAATTCTTCTTTTTTCATTTTATTGACAAAACCGCCTTTATTATTGATTCATCTTCGGCCAGAGCGCCCATACCGCTGTCACCGTCGGCAAGACGTTTTTCCACAGGAGCGATTACTGAAATATTATAATACGTATTTATCTGTTCCAGTTGCTGTTCGGTTATGGGGTTTTCCCACATGCGCGTATTCATTGCCGGCGCCAATATTAAGGGCGTATTGCCGAGGGCGCGTACGGTTGACGTCAGCAGGTTATCACATAGACCGTTGCTTATTTTCACCAGCGTGTTTGCCGTCAAAGGAGCGATCAGCATAGCGTCGCACCATTTAGCCAGTTCAATATGCAATACGTTATCTTTAAAATTCCATTCGTCTTCGTCGCTAAAACAGGGATTTTGACTCATAACGGATAGAGCCTGCGGCGCAACAAATGATTTGGCTCTTTCCGTTATTATCGTTTTAACGGCAACGTCTTTTTTACGAAACATAGAAACGATATTCGGCATACGATAAGCCGCGATTGATGATGTGATGCCAATTAGTAATTTCATTTATCACCTCAGATTGATAAATCCTGTTAAATTGATATCATGCCTATTGAAAACCGTTGCGATTTATAATTTTTATACCGTATTTTCAATAATCCACGCTAATTTCAATGCCCACGGGACAATGATCGGAACCCGTGACTTCATTTAGTATGAACGCGTCTTTCACCATATCGGCGTGTTTTTCATCAATAAAAAAATAGTCGATACGCCAACCCGCGTTTCTGCTTCTTGCGCCGAAACGATACGTCCACCATGTATAATTATCGCCTTCCTCATTAAAGATGCGAAAAGTATCTTTATACCCTCTATTAATAAATTTATCCATCCAGGCTCGCTCAATCGGTAAGAATCCGGACGTTTTTTCATTAGCTTTGGGATTTTTCAGATCAATTTCTTTATGAGCGGTGTTAAAATCTCCGCAAACGATAACCGCTTTGCCGCTTTTTCGCTTTTCTTCGATATGCTCTAAAAAAGTATCATAAAAACGCATTTTGAAGTCAAGTCTTTGCTCGTCTTTTTGACCGTTGGGAAAATAGATATTATAAAGGTGGAATTTTTCATATTCCTGCACGATAACGCGTCCTTCCGAATCAAATTCATCATTGTTTAACCCAAGATCGCTCTTCAGAGGTTTGATTTGACTTAAAGTAGCGACGCCGCTATAACCGGCCCGTTGCGCCGCATTCCAAATCACATTGTATTTATCGGGTATTTCGAACAATCCCTCTATTTGTTCTTCACGCGCTTTAACTTCCTGCAGACAAACAATTTCGCTATTATCCTTTGCAAGCCAATTTAAAAAACCGTTGCGCACCGCTGCGCGAATTCCGTTAACATTCCATGAGATTATTTTCATTCTTCTTCCCATAATAAAATCAAATCTGTAACAGTGTTTAATAAAACATAAACATTTTCTTGCAAACCATTTCGTTGGTAATGATAAGCTATCCTGTCGTTAAAATGACCCCGGTAAGGAGTATATACGAAACAACATCCAAAGTCATAAAAAAATTAAAAAAAGCAAAATACATTTCTATTGCAAATTAATGAGGATGGCCGCGTTAGAAACACGATTAATAAAATCTACCTCATTTTTTCATCCCTCTTGTAACAAATCATCGGGTACATCAATCATCATGCGCAGCATGGATGTACTGAAAGTTTTCCCCTGAGCGTCATGTTTAAGCGTCTCCGTGCCGCCGCCGCCGAGCGCATGATGCAAAAGGAAATTCAGAGCGCCGATATTGGGCATTTCAAAGCGTTCCACCTCACCCTTGACCATTTCGCCGTAATGCTCTTTAACACGTTCAATGGTCACCTGCTCTTTAATAACAGGGTAATATTTTTCTTCCAGCGCTATCACGCCTACATTGACCGTATCGCCTTTATCGCCTGAACGAGCATGAGCTATTTTTATGAGTTGTATTTTCATTTTATATTATTCCTTAATAAACATGGTATGAAATTGCATTTTTAAAGTTCTGTTAAACGGCTTATAAATTACGTGAATTCCCCGTTGATAACAAGTACTAAATTGTTACAGAATTGCTCTCGTTTTTAACATTTGACGACCATAGATCATCGTGATAACAAAACACATCTATGACTAACACCATCATTCAGAATGCTTAACGAGAAACGAGCAAGTTCATCCAAAGCTTTTATGTTAATAAGATTGGATATTCATCATTCGCTGTTTTAAAACAAATATCCCACAGATAAACCATCAATATCCAAGTGCTTTTACCTCATCCTTCATCATTTAATATTTTAAAAATAAATTCATTTCATTTTCATGGAAAAAGCGTCATTGCGAGCGGAACAGCGTGGTGCACGGCAATCCCCGCGAGATAACCCGTCAATACAATATGAAAATTAATTTATTTTTCTTCATTTAATCCTTACCTTCCGAATTATTCTCTAAACAAGAACAAATGGCTCGTTATGGCGTACGGCACTGAGGATTGCCGTGTTTGCTAACCCTCTCTTGCAATGACGACCCCACTACCGGAGCAAAAACAAATTTCCTATCATAACCTTCCTCATCTTTTAGGCGCTACATTACGCCGATAGTCAGAACCTTGTATTGAATTACCTCCTTTTTAAGCAGCGCTGGCCAATAAGCGATAATCTCGCGCACCTTCGGCCGCCCGCCGCCGAAACCGGTAACCGTCGGCGGTCCGGTAAGCACCAGCGGCACCACCTCTCGTGAAAACACATTCATATCATTGCGGTTTTTACCTCTCACCCCTATCTGAAAAACGACTTCGTTAGGTTCTTCTATCGGCGGCGCCGTTACGCCGTGACAAGCGTTATAACCAATATATTCCGTATGTATTTCTTCAAATTTCAAACCGAGATATTCAATGCGTTTACGTACAATATAATCGGCCTTTTGCGCTTTTTCCAGCGCCTCCGGCCAGGCGTAGGTTAATTGTCCTATACAAGTATAACCGTCAAAATAGGATATGGAAACTTTGTAAAATTCGGTAAAACGATATCCTTTAATGCCATATACGCCCACGCGATTTTCGCCTTCATCGCGCAATCGGATCGTGCTGAAATCAGCCACAACGTCCGGGGTTATATATTCTTTGGGATTGCCCAACTCATAAACCAACTGCTCCTTAACGGAACGTATATTAACCAGACCGCCAAGCGATTCGTGTTTGGTTATTACGAGATGACCGTCGGGATAAGCTTCCACAATAGGAAAGCCGATACGCTCCATATTGGGTACGTCTTTCCATCCGGCTAGAAAATTACCGCCGCTAGCCTGAGCGCCGCATTCGTTGATATGCCCGCCGATAACGCCCGCTGCCAGTTTATCCCAATCATCCGCTTTCCAGCCGAATTCATAAATCATCGGCGCAAGACTAATGCCCGTATCGGTTACGCGTCCGGTTACAATAATCTGCGCGCCTTCCTGAAGTGCTTGCACAACCGGTTCTGCACCAAGATAAACATTAGCGCTGCGGATCTGCTTGCGAATTTTGGTTAACGGTTCTCCGCTTTCCATATTTTTCAATTCATGGCCGGAAGCAAGTATGGAATCAAGATGTTCGAGTATATCATCGCCATAAACCGCGGCAATCTTCAAACCCGAATAGCCCATTTCTTCGGCAATGGCTCGTACCGCAATCATGCAACTAACGGGATTGACGCCGCCGGCATTAGTAATTAACTTCACATCTTTTTCTACCAACAACGGCAGCAGTTTACGCATTAAGGGGATAAAATCCTTAGCATAACCCAAATTGACGTCGCGTGATTTTTGCTTCTGCATTATAGACATGGTTACTTCGGCGAGGTAATCCATTACAAGATAATCCACGTCGCCTTCTTTGACCTGATCAATCGGTGCGTCAAAGCGATCTCCCCAATAGCCTTGTCCGCTGGCAATTCGAATCATGTTTTTCATCGGCGCCTCATTAATTAATTGTATCGGAAATTCAAAAAATAACCTGTTTGGGACATTTTCATCTGTTTTTGTATTATTCTCTATTTTGAAATCATACATCGTTCACATAGGCAGTACTTTAAATTCTCCAATTTATCTGAGAATGACAATGTTGGACTTTTTTGTTGCCGTTTCTACATCCTCCTCCTTGTCATTCCCGAATGTTTCTATCGGGAATCTAAATCTTGCTATTGCCTATATTCAGATTCCTTCTTTCGAAGGAATGACACGTTGACGATTCTACCCATACTTTTTTCATTAATCACTTTGCGAAGCTATGTTCTAAAATATTTTAGGTTTATTTGATGTTTTTATATCGGCATCAATCTTCTAATAAAAATACAAGTTATACTTTCATTTTAATTCTATTAATTTTACCATTAAGATATTAATATTTTGAAATAAATCAAAATGTTAATCTTTTATAATTTAGCCATCCTAAACCAAAATTAACTTTAATGATATAAATCTTATATTAGAAACAATTTTTTTGATTTTAAAAAATAGATTGTTATTTTGAATTGTCTCTCGATAAAGAAAAATATAAAGGTTGTCATTTGGATTGCATCTATTACAAAAAAGTAATCTCGCCTCTCGGTCCGTTATTAATCGGCGCTAATGACGTGGGATGCCATTTTATTCGTTTCGGCGATACAATTGAACCTCTGTTTAAAAAATTTCGTATAATAGAAGAAAGGAATCATAACTATATTGAGCGCATAGAGGAGCAATTAAATGAGTATTTTAGCGGGAAACGAGAGAACTTTACCATAATAACGGTTTTAAGGGGGACGCCGTTTCAAATCGATGTGTGGAAAGCTTTGATGCAAATCCCCTATGCCGAAACCGTTTCTTATAAGTTTATAGCCGAAACGATCGGAAAACCAAATGCCTTTAGAGCTATCGGTATGGCTAATCATGCCAATAGTATACCCATAATTATCCCCTGCCATCGAGTTATTATGCACAACGGTTCTCTTGGGGGATACGGTGGAGGAATTGATAAAAAAATATTATTATTAGACCTTGAAACGGCGTTTGGAAAAAAAGGAATAAATCGGATTTAAAATCGATTTTAATAACATGGTTCAACAAAGTGATTAGTATTTTGGAGAAGGACTGCTATCAAGTTGTCATTGGCCGATTATATCGGACAATCAAAATATTTACCTTTCATGAAATGATAAAATTTAAAAGATTCCAAGAAAATGCCGACAAAGTTTAAAACATGTAATTTTTAAAGCTCCGGCGCCATAAAATAACCACTAAAACAACTTAAT
>CAYRJN010000009.1:0-37506 GCA_964424545.1 uncultured Calditrichaceae bacterium | reverse complement strand
AAAAAATTGTTTCTTATAAAGAGATTAAAGGGGCCGATCAATGTCGTTATGACGGAATATCGCTTGGAGAAGTGATGTTGCGTTTAGATCCTTATGATGTGCCAACGGCTCGGGCTCGTTTATTTCGTGTTTCTCAGGGCGGAGGAGAAACCAATGTAACTTGTGGTATGGCCTATACATTCGGATTGCGGGCCGCGGTATTAACCGCGTTGGTAGACGATAATATTGGTTTAAATATACGCAATCAATTGCGCGAAGCGGGCGTCGATACGGAGAAAATTATTTGGTTTAATACAAAAAACGACGGTTCGGATTATTCAACGGATCAAAAAGGATCATTAATGAACGGTTTAAATTTTACCTTTACGGGCAAAGGTATTTTACCTTCGGATACGGCTTATTATCGCGCGCATTCCGCCGTAAGAGAATTAAAACCGGGCGATTTTGATTGGAATAAAATTTTTGGCGAAGAGGGCGTTCGTGTTTTTAATACCGGAGGGATTTTTACGCTTATTTCACCGAGTTCCGCTGAAGTGGCTATTGAAGCGGTTAAAAAAGCGAACGAAAACGGGACTTTTGTAGCGGCGGATTTAAACTATCGCGCAAAAGTACAACCGGATAAAACAATTGCGCGCAGTATTAATCAAAAGATAGCGCCGTATATCGGTTTTTTGGTTGGTAATGATTCCGATTTGAGCGATGCTTTGGGATATGAAACAAAGGTAACTAAAGGCGCTTCGTTTGAAGAATGGTTGGAATCTTACAAAGAAACGGTAAAAAAAGTGTCTTCTGATTATCCGAATATAAGTTTAATCGGCACGCAATGGCGCGGTGCCGTTAACGCCGATCTTATTCATTGGGGCGCTGTATTATATGACGTGCTTAATAAAGAATTTTATGTGGCTACACTACGCCGCGATGTTCCCATAAAGGATCGCACGGGTGGTGGAGACTCCTTTGCATCCGGTGTGTTGTCCGCTTTAATGTTGGGTAGAGGATTACAAACTGCGGTGGAATGGGGCGCCGCTCATGGTATCTTAGTGCAGGAAACACCGGGCGATTTTACCATGATTACATTAAAAGATGTAGAAAAAGAAGTTAAACGCGCACAGGCCGGCGGCGGCGTAAAAGCGGATCGTTAAAAATTATAAAAGAGAGGAAAATAAAATGGCCTATAAAAAAGATAGAAATAAAGTTAGAGAAGCGTTGCTTAAAAGTGGCGTTGTTGTTGTGATGAATAAAAAGCATATTCAAAAGCCGGAACATCTTGTTACCACAATGAAAGAGGTATATGACGCCGGATTAGTCGCAGAAACAACATTTAGGATTGATCCGGGTATTTTACGCGAAGGAATGCAGGAACTTGTAAAAATGCGCGATATGCTATCGGATGAAAGACCATTTGTCCTTGGTTGCGGCAGCATCATAAATCCAAAAGAATTGGAAGAAGCAATAAAAATGGGTTTCGATATGATTGTGGCTCCGGGTAACGTTATGGGCGGTTATGGGGAAGGAATAGAATTTATTAAAATTACACGCCAAGAAAATATCTTTTCCGCTCCGGCTATATTATCGCCTACAGAACTGCAATATTTTATTGAACGTCCAGACGGTTTGGAACCTGATGCCGTTAAAGTATTCCCGGCCGGCGTCCATGGGCCTTCGGGAATCGGCGGTTTATTAGCGCCTTATGTTCGCGAACGTCATGAAGGGAAAATTATTATGCCGACGGGCGGTGTAAATTTTGAGACCGGACCAAAATTCCAGGAGGCTATTTCAAAGGCCGGTTATACGCCCGTTTTGGGAATGTCTGCGCCATTAAGCTATGTTGAAAAACAAGGTAAGCCGGGCGATGTGGAAACCATTCGTGAATCTTTAAGATTGTTTAAAGATAAATATGTACCTTACAATATGTAAAGTTAATTTATTGATCGATATGAATATACAGGGAAATCATATCGATGTTTTATCTGCCGGTGGAAAAATATGTAAATGCGGCGTTATTATAAAGATTATTGAATTTTATACCGGCAGAATTTTTTATGTGTCATGATAGTACGATGAAAATTTATTTAAATTGAAATTAGACGAATAAAATTTAAGGGAATTGTTATGTCGTGGGTTGAAGATTTATTTAGTTTAAAAGATAAAAATGCTGTTGTAGTCGGCGGCGGTGGCGTATTGGCCGGCGCTATGGCAGAAGGGTTGGCAAAGGCCGGCGCGAATATAGCGATACTCGATTTGAATCTGGAAAATGCTCAAAAAAAAGCCGATGAATTAAAGGCAATTGGCGTTGAGGCGATTGCCGTACAGGTTGATGTGATTGATAGAGAAAGTATTGAAAATGCGGAAAAAACAGTATCAGAGAGGTTGGGTAGAACAGATATTTTAATCAACGCTGCAGGAATTAATTCGGCAACGCCCTTTTTCGAGATTACCACGGAAGAGTGGGAACGTATAATGAATGTCAATATTCGTAGCGTGCTTTACGGATGCCAAATTTTTGGAAAAAAGATGGTTGACGATGGACAAGGCGGTAGTATTATTAATATCTCGTCCGTTTCATCCGGTCCGCCGCTTTCAAAGGTTTTTACTTACAGCGCATCTAAAGCAACCGTAAATAATGTTACGCAGTTTTTAGCTAATGAATGGGCGCAAAAGGGCGTACGAGTTAATGCCATTGCGCCCGGTTTTTTCCCCGCAGAGCAGAATAGAAAAATCTTGACTCAAGAACGGGTAGATTCGATTATGCGTCATACGCCGATGAATCGCTTTGGAGAACCGTCCGAATTGGTTGGAGCGACAATTTGGCTGGCTTCGGCAAAAGCGGCTTCCTTTGTTACAGGGGCAATCGTACGTGTGGACGGCGGCTATACGGCTATGACTATTTAAAGAGATGGATTTGTTACTTGAATGATAAATAAGAAAAAATGAAAGATAAGATAGAGGATTTCAGCGTTAATCCAATTATTAAATTTAAAATTGTTGAATAATGTTCCTAAATAACCTTCAATAATAGACGCTGATTTTTGATTTTTTTATTAGATAAAATAAATTATTAGAAAAATTACGAATAAATAACAAAACTTTAAAATTCTAATATAATGTAAGTTAGGATTAAATAATATGGAAAAAGTAAACGTCGGAATTGTGGGATCGCAGTTTGCCGCAACATTACATGCGGAATCGTATAATCGCTGTTTATGGGCGGATATGAAAGCCGTTGCTGCAATTGATAATTTGGATGAATTCGGCAGTAAATATAATGTTCCTAATCGCTATGATGATTATCGTAAAATGTTTGAAGCGGAAAAATTAGATTTGGTCAGCGTTTGCGTGCCTAATTTTTTACATAAAGAAATCGTTCTGGCGGCCGTTGATGCCGGAATCAAAAATATTGTATGTGAAAAGCCATTGGCAACGAGCGTCGCCGATGGCAAGGAGATGGTTGATGCCTGCACAAAAAATAATGTAAAGCTTATGTATGCTGAAGATTGGATTTTTGCGCCGGCATTAGTCCGTGCAAAAGAAATTGTCGACGAAGGCGGGATTGGGAAATTGCTTTATGTAAAAGCAAAAGAGAGTCATAATGGAACGCACTCGGTTTATGCCCAGAAGAAGGAATATTGTGGCGGCGGCGTAATGATACATCTCGGCATCCATCCCATTGCATTTTTACCGTATTTCGGCGGCGGCGAAATTGCCGAAATTACCGGAATGAAAACGGATGGCGGCGATGCTAATTTGCTTCATAAAAATTATACGGGAGAAGATTGGGCAGCTGCTTTGATAACGCTAAACAACGGCGTGCGTGGTTTTGTAGAAGGAAATTATATCACTTGCGGCGGCATGGACGATAAAATTGAAATTTATGGTACGGAAGGTAATATTCATATTGATTTAACTAAAGGATCGCCATTGCATGTGTATAGTCGTCCGGGATATGGCTATGCCGTTGAAAAAGCCGATTTTACACATGGATGGACACAGCCTGCGGTTGATGAGTTTATGTCGTTAGGTTATGTAAATGAAATTAAACATTTTGTTGATTGCGTATTGAATGATAAAAATCCGCAAAAGGGCGTACGCGGCGAGGACGGCTTAAAGGCGCTGGAAGTAACATTTGCCCTTTATGAATCTGCGGAAAAAGGAATAAAAATTAAATTATAGCAAAGGTAGACTTGAGGCTTATGGTAAATAAAACGGATGTTTATGAAATAACTTATATGCCGATTAAAATTGCCGGAATTGACTTTCATAACCCATTCTGTGTCGGTTCTGGACCGACTGTAAAAACAATAGATATGCTAAGGCAAATTGATAAAGCCGGTTGGGGAGGAGCGTTTATTAAGCTTACCATTGATCCGGAGCCTTACATTAGCCGCGTTCCGCGTTACCGTTGGCAAAGTAAAAATAAGCTTCATTCTTTTACCCTTGAAAAGCGGATTAAACTTGATGAAGCTTTAAAAATATGCGAGCAGGGGAAAAAGGAAGTTAAAGTAACAAAAATATTCAGCAATATGAGCTATGATGGTCCGGAAGGTATAGACGGTTGGGTGAAAATGGCTAAAGCCTTTGAAGATGCGGGCGCGGACGGTAATGAATTGAATATGTGTTGTCCAAATATGTCATTTAATGTAGAAGTAACCGGTGAAGAAATTGCCCATAGTACAGGGGCCTCTATGGGGCAGCATCCGGAATTGGTGGCGGAGATTGTCAAAGCGATAAAAGCCGAAACCAAAATCCCCTTGTTTGTAAAGTTGACGCCGGAAGGCGGACGAATTGCGCAAGCGGCCAAGGCGGCGTATGAAGCCGGCGCCGATGTTGTGTCGTCAGTCGGCAATCGTGTCGGTATCGTATCCGTTCCGGATATAGAGAACCCTCTGGAAAATCCGCAGCGACTGCAAAAAGATTTTGGCATTTCATGTTTATCGGGACAATGGCTTAAACCGTTAGCATTGTTGGATGTTTATGAAATCAGAAAAGAGAACGGCGCCGATTATCCTATTTGCGGGTATGGTGGAATGAGCGGCTGGAAAGACTATATTGAAATGACTATGGTGGGCGCCGATTTGATCGGTATTTGTACGGATACAATGATTCGTGGTTATGGTTTCTTATCGAAAGAAATTTTGAAGTTGAAAGATTATTTGGAACGCCATGAATATAAAACCTTATCCGATATGAGAGATATTCTTATTCCGAGAGTAAAAACCGCTAAGGATATCCGCGTAGATCATGCTACGGCTTTTGTGAATAGCGATAAATGTACCGGTTGCGAAGCCTGTGTCGCTATCGGTCAATGTTATGCGATAGCTATGGTAGAAGGAAAAGGTTGGGAAGGTAAAAATAAAAAAGGTTTGGTTGCCAAAGTCGATCCGTATAAATGCACGGGTTGTTCAACCTGTTTCGATGTGTGTCCCACAAACTGCTTTGAATGGAAACCCGTTCCGCAAGATAGAACAAGTATGCCTATCTAAAAAAGTGGCAAATCGAATTATCTCTTATTAACCAGCCAATACAGGCCGGGAATAAGCAAAAGTGAAAAAAGCATAGATAAGCTCATTCCACCGATCATGGAAACGGCAAGCGGCTGCAAAATTTCCGAACCTTCGCTCATGGCCATTGCAAGGGGCAAAAAACCGAAAATCGTAGCCAGTGTGGTCATTAAAATGGGGCGCATTCGCACCTGACCGGCCATCAAAAGCGCTTTGGCAACGTCGTTGCTTTTTTGCAGATAGCGTTCGGCATAATCGATTAATAAAATTCCGTTGTTTACGACCACGCCGATTATCATTATCATGCCCATAAATGCGGAAATATCAAGCGGGATACCGGTAACCCACAAAGCAAGAAACACTCCGCTCACGGAAATTACAGTGCCGAAAAGAATGATGCCTGCCGTGCGAAATGATTTAAATTCAAACAATAATATAGCGAATACAAGCATAATACCAAACGTGAGTATCAGCAGCAGCTCTTTAAAAGCCTGTTGCTGGCTCACAAATTGTCCGCCTATTTGCAGCGTTACGCCAGGCGGAAGGGGGATATGATCGAGCATGATTTTTATATCGGCAATGGTACTCCCAAGGTCTCGTCCGGAAAGATGCGCTTTAACGTTAACAACTTGACTGATATTTTCGTGATCAATGTCGGTCTTGCCTTGACTTTTTGTAATTTCCGCAATTTCTTCGAGATATAAGGTACGGTCTATTTTTGCCAGATACAGCGGAAGTCTGCGTATCTTTTCGATATGATTGTAATCTTGTTTGGGGTAACGAACGCGCAGGGGAATGACCTTTAATCCGTCGAGCATATCGCTGACCTCATCACCCCAGAGCGCCATGTGAACAGCCTGACTCGTTTCTTCTACGGATAAACCGTAACGACTGGCGGCTTCGGGATTAATACGAATGATCAATTCCGGCTCACCTTTGGAAAAACCTTTATATACGTCAACGACGCCACGAATATTTTCGAGAGAATCGGCTATTTGAGCGGCAGTTTGTTGGATAAGACTTAGATTTTGTCCGAAAACTTTGATGAGAATCGGGGCAATTTCACCGGAAAGATCGTTTAAGCGATCCGGCAGCACCTGAAATAGTTCGGGCTCAAGACGAGGTTCGTTTTTCTCGTCAAATTCACGTAGCATATCCATAATTTCGAAGGAAGAGAGTTTATGCCCTTTTTTAAGATTAATTACAAAGTCGCCTTCGTTGGCATGGGTGCGCGGGTGAGCCAAACTGCGTCCGGTACGCAGCGAATAGGTTTCCACATCGGAAATGGACATAATATATTTAGCCAGTCCTTTTAACATGGTTTTGGCGCCTTCTATGGAACTGCCGGGTGGCGCAAGAAAATCGTGAACAATAGTGCCTTCGTCCCATTCGGGCAAAAATCCGCTGGGAATTTTCATGTAAGAAAAAAGGGCGATAAAAGTAAACAAAATGATCAGCGCATAGATTAATAGCGGGTTTTTTATGGCTAAGTTAAAGGTTTTTTGTTGAACAGTAATGATTTTCGGTAAAAATTTTCCGGGGCTTTTCTTTTTAGTCGATATAAACAAAACAGCGAGGGAAGGCGTTAAAAAAACAGCGAGCAACATGGAAACAAAAACGGCTATAGCGAGAGTTGTGGCGAGCGAGCGGAAAAAGATGCCCGGTACGCCGGTTAAAAAAATCAAAGGTATAAAAACAACAAGAGTGGTGGAAGTGGCGCCGATTAGGGGCGGGATAATTTCACCGGTGGCTTGAATGACGGCTTCTTTACGCGAAAATCCTTCTTCAAGATATCGTTCGATATTTTCAATAACCACGATGGCGTTATCCACAAGGATGCCGATAGCAGCTGCCAATCCGCCGAGGCTCATCAAATTCAGATTCATACCGCTGAGTTTGATAAAGATAAAGGTGATCAATAAGGCTATGGGAATAATGGCGGCCGTAACAAAGGTGATGCGAATGCGGCGTAAAAATAGAAACAGGATGAGCATGGTTAAAAAAGCACCCATAAAAATAGCGTCTCTTACGCTGGCAATCGAGCTGCGTATAAAATCCGTCATATCATACCATTTTTTAACCTGCGTTTCTTTGGGTATGATTTGTTTCAGCTCAACAAGTCTTTTGTTAACGTTTTTCATTATTTCCACGGCGTTAGTGCCGGGTTGTTTTATTATCGTGAACAAAACAGCCGGTTTTAAATCGCTCTCGCAAGCGATAAAAGTTTCCTGAAAGGCAGGCTGGACGTTGGCGACGTCTTTTAAATAAATTGGCGTTAAGCTCTGCCTTGACACAATGGTATTTTGTATATCTTCAATTTTGCGATAACGATTATCGGCAATATTCAAATAGAGCTTATGCAATTCGTCAAGACGACCGACATATTTTAAGTTATTGGATTTACGTAGCGCCTCTTCAATTTGTCGGTAATCGAGATGATAAGCGGCCAGTTTTTCCAGATGTAAATTAATCTGATATTCCCGTTGATGTCCGCCCATTATTTCCACATTATAAACGCCGGGAATGCTTGCCAATTGCGGCCTTATGGTATAAATACCCAAATCCCGCAGTTGCAGCAAATCCAATTTGTCGGAAGTTAAACTAAAGCCTGCAACCGGATAAGTGCTGCTGGTAAAACGGCGTACCTCCATCTGTACACCGTCGGGCAAAAGATGTTGAATGCCGCTGATCTGGGCTTGTACGAGTTGATAAGCGCGGAACATATCCTGATCCCATTGAAAGTCTATATTGATTTCAGCCGAACCGCGGCTGATGGTCGTACGAACCGTACGCACGCCTTCTACCATCATGGCGGCTTCTTCAATGGGTTTGGCGATTTCCATTTCCATCTCTTTTAACGGAGCTAAGCCGTAGTCGACCATTACGGCAATACGCGGGAAAGTAGCGTCGGGAAAAACGCCCTGAGGTATTTGATAGATTAAGTAACCTCCGATTAGCGAAAGCAGTAATGCCGTAAAAGTAATAGCGCGCCGATTTTCTACGGCAAATCGGGATAGTCCTTTCATTTAACGACAACCTCCGTGCCGTCGGTGAGGGAATAGGCCCTTTCCACAGCCACTTTTTCGCCTTCCCTTACGCCGGATAAAACTTCAATATATTCTTTTTGCATAATTCCCGGTCGAATAATGCGTTTTTCAACTTTATGGCCGTTAAGTATAAAAACACTGTAAATACCTTCATTTTCTATCAATGCTTTTCTCGGAATAGTCAGTACGTTTGTATGGATTTTGTCAACAAAGGATAATTTTACGATCATTCCGGGATAAAACCGTTTTTTCGGATTATCCAATTTTAATCTTACCATAGCGGTTTGAGCGCTCTCGTTTACCTTGCCGGATACCGCTTCCACCGATAAAAAAACAGGCGGGCGGGGATAATCCACGAAAGAAACTTTTATTTTTTTAATTTTATTTACCGAAGGCAGATAGCGTATGGGGAAATCGACGCGGACATCAAGCGTGTTAAGATTACCGATGTGTATAATCTGATCGCCTTTTTGAACGACATCACCGCTATGGCGTGATACTTCATTTACCGTTCCGCCGATGGGACTAAAAAGGGGAATCGCTTTTATCTCTTTCTCGACGTCTTTCCGCGATTTAGGGGGCAGTGCGTTTAACGTTTGCAGTAAGGCTTCGCGAGCAGGGGGAATAATAGTGCCGATGCGCTGTCCTTTTTTAACAATATCGCCCGGCAAAAGATTGAAGTCTTCAAGACGGCCGTCAAATTGGGATGCAACTTTGGCCTCCTGTCGAAAATGAATCAAACCGAAAACGGAAACCGTATCGTTTATATCCATTCGTCCAACCGCTTCAATCGAAATGGGAATCTGCGGTAATTCCTTCCTGTTTTTCGTGTTGTTGTCGGAAGAACAGTTATAGAAAAACGAAGCGGATAAAAACGCAATTAATGGTAGGATTATTTTTTTTATCATGGCGTATCCTGAAGTTGTTTAATTTTTTCAATTTGATTGCCGATAAGGTGATTTTCGATAATTTGTCGCACATAAGCCAGACGCGTTTCATTTAAGGCAATTTGAGCGATAATATTCATTTTTTCCGCATTAAGATATTCCAGATTGGTAATTAATCCCGCCTGATAATTCACAGTGGCAATATCTACCGCCCGCTGGGATAATTCTTCGCGTTGCTCCTGAATTTTGTAAATATTTTTTAAATTTTCGATCCGTTTTTTTATTTGCCGTTGTTGGATAGACAGGTCGCGTTTTAATTGTTGATTTTTATACTTTAAAGCCAGTGAAGCTATCCGTAAGCGCTGCTTTTGATAGCCGGTTTTACCCCAGCGATACAGGGGTAAGCTTAAACCGATACCGGCCTGCCAGTAATTGCCTTCCGCATAGGGATCGGCGTCGAAAAAATATCCCGTTAGCGCCTTGATATGCGGTAAATTGGATGCATTAACGGCGTTGATATTAAATAGTTGACGTTCGGCTTGTAACCCAAGAGCCTGTACTGCGGGATTGTGAGCAATATTATGCGGGGAAAAATCAGGCGTAAGATTAATAATCGATTTCGGAAAATCCCATAAACTAAATTGTGTATCATCGGAAAGGTTCATCAGTTTTGCCAAAGCGCTTGCCAACACTTCGGTTTGCATTTTAAGATGCTCTTTTTGTTCCTGTAGCATATTGATTGCGGTTTTGGTCTGCAATACGTCAAATTCGGTTCTAATGCCACCCTGCCAAAGGGCATCTACGACCTGTAAATGTTTGCGGATTATGCGCAAGCGTTCCTGAATTAGTCTTTCTTCTTGCCGATTTTTCAGAATACCAAGGTAGATATCGGTTGTACGTCTTACGGCTTCAAGCGCAGTCTGTTTTGTTCTTTGTTTTAATATATCCACTTCTTTGGCGACTGCGAGAGCCGTTTTACTTATAAGGCTGCCGAGAGACCAATCGAAAATTGCCGAAACATGCTGTTGCGCATAGTTCCCGTGTGAATAAAACAACTGGTCATGAGAAAATTCGCCGTAAATCAACGGATAATAATCCGTCAGGCTCTCTTTTACTTTTTGTTTGGCCGATTTTGTCAACGTTTCGGCCGATTTAACGATATAACTGTTTTTTAAAGTCAAATCAATGCATTGCGCTAAAGAAAAAGAGGATTGTTGAGCCTTTGAAAGCATTGTTGAGAATAAAACAATAATAAATATTGTAATAAATTTCATAACAATCTCTGATCAAAATTGCTTGTAATTTTATTTGAGCGATTCTTCATTTGTCATTGCTAAAATTCCGCATAGGCGGGAGATGCAACGATCTCGAAACATCATTTATAATTATTATGACAGGTTGACTTTTTCCTTCCTTTTTTGATAGGAAAGGAAGGAAAAAGGGTTAAACATCTTTCCATCGGAAGCATCCTCCGCTTTCTTCGTCTCTCTTATCCGCGTCCTTTTCAACCTATTCTTGCTTTATTAATCGATATTCAAATAATCAGCGAATAATATAAGTCCGAGACTTTTATTATCTTACACCTGCGGGATCATCGGAATAATTGAAAAAGCCATTTAGATCAATAAATTTACATAGCTGTATTCTTCTTAATTAAAGAGAAAAAGACAGGAATAAGCAGAATATCGCTTATTCCTGTACTCCTTCATTCATGGAAATTTTAAATTTTGTAATTAATCTTCAGTTTCCGCCTCAATTTCAAAATCGTCGAAATAGGTAACGGCATCAGCTTTAGTCCATAATCCGACTTTACCGGATTTAAATGTGTCGTCTTTCATCTCGAGATACAATTTTCCGTCCAACCAGCACTGAATATGATTGCCGATATTTTTAACTTTGATTGTATGCCAAACATGGCTGGGAATCTCCACTTTTGCCGATGCAAGCTGTTTTCTGTTGCCTTTAACAACTTTGTAAAATCGATAGTTACTTTCCAACGGATTAGCGCGGCAAATATAATAATTATCGGCGTCTTGATAACGCCATACGGGGCCGCCGCCCTGATCCTCCTGGCCGTCAACCGCTTTAAACTTCAATTCGATTTCCAAATTGGAGAAATCGGTTTCTTCGGCAACGGCAACATTAAAATGATAGCCGGGGTTCTTTTTACTAATTTGGGCCAAAACATTAGGTTCGCTGGGGGCTGTTGGATCCGCTAAAACAGACCATGCGCCCAGTCCGCCATTGCCTGTTTTCTGATTGCTCCATCCGGCCGGCAGGCTGTTTAACGCGTCTTTGTCAAAATTGAATTCAATCTCGTCTTCATCATTCTCTTTATCCTCATCTTCCTGCGAAATAATTTTACCGTCGGCGGTAACCTCAATCTCAATCGCTTTATCTCCCGATTTCAATTCGACTTCATAAATTTCTTTACCGTCTTCGTTTCCTTTTTCCACTTCGGTAATCATGGCGTTTGAATAGGTCTTATTAATAGCCTGCAACGCTTTTTGAGGTAATTGGCTTTTCTCGGTTTCCTGTTTGGCGCATGCGCTTAAGACAAACAAGCCCAACAAAGCGCTGAAAAAGGTTGAAACGACTAATTTTTTGCTTAACATGGCACGCCTCCATAAATTGATGATACTGTAATTTCCCGATTTGTGGGGAAAGTTTAGATTGATTTGTTCATTTTTTATATTGTTTGTTTCTATAATACAAAGCGCCAAATAATTTTGGATAGAATAGTTGTGTTTGCTATTCTGATTGCGCCTTGCGTATCATAAAGCTGATTTATTGCCAAATAGAAATCACTGCCGATAACAGGAATCCAATTGACGCGAAAATTCAGTACAAATTGTTTATCCTCATTGTTCCACTGTCCGAAAAAGCTGCTGTACAATTGTGTAGTGAAAGCGTACTCGGCGCGCGCGCCGATAGAATGCGTTTCAAACGAGCCCAAAGGGAAATGCAAACGATTATATTCGTAATCGCCGCCAAGCCTAAAATGGCGATTGACTTTATAAAGGCTTGCCACGGAAAGCTCCGTTCTTGAACCGCTGTAATATTTTCCGAAACTGGCCTGGCCCATCAACGAAACTTTACGTCCGCCGTATGTATAGATCTGAATTTCATTCCGCGGCCACCAATAATCGCCTACCGGCAAAGTGACGCCCTCATGTATTTCGAACGGTTCATCGAGGCGGTCATAAAAATATTGAATATTATATTCGAACCAATCTCCGCTTTTAGTGCCGAATCCGAGAGGACGCCATTCACATCCCAGGCTTTCCAGTTTATTGGTATCATCGTTAAAATAAGCGTCTACGTCAATCGGTTTAATCTCCATTTTGCGTATCCAAGGCAGAAAGGATGGGCGGGGGTTAAATTGCAGTTCGGTATAAATTAATTTGTAGTTTTTTCTTCTCATAAAACCGATTTGAGGGTCAAAATCCTTTCCAACGCGCGCAAAAGCCATATCGAATTCGACTTTATCGTTATCGCTGCTCAAATACACCTGATAGCTGTAATCGCTGCTGTCTTTTCCACCGGCCGTTGTAGTAGAACCGGTTATTGAACCGCCGACGGAGAAATTTTTATTGCCGAGGAATCTTGAGGTTACGTAGTTGGCGTCCGCGCCGTAAACATAATTATGCGTCATATTGGAATTTTTTGCGGTCATAATCATACCCACGTTAGATTGACGCCCCACATCCTGTTTTATGCGCATGACGGAATAGTTTGTAGTAGGTTCGCTTCCGACGCCCTCGGTTTGCATGGAGAGCGCGCCGATATTTGTTCTTCCCGTTTTGCCGATTAAACGGACTCCGCCGATAATAGGGATTTCTTCGCCGTCCTTAATACCGATTTTGCGGGAGTAAAACATAGTGGGCAAACCTTTTCTTTGTCCGAAGGCAAAGGCGTCGCGTCCTTCGAGAAAAAAAGCCCTTTTTTCGGGATAGCGAACGTTAAAACGGGTTAAATTAATTATTGCACGGTCGGACTCCACCTGTGAAAAATCCGTAAAAAGCGTAGCGTTTAATTTTAAATTGGACGTTAGCAAATAGTTCATATCACCGCCGGCATGGAAGACGGTTTGAGTGCGGCTGCCGGTTTCTTTTTGCAGGCCCGCCGTTACGTAAGGTAAAAGTTCAACAAAATGGCCGCTTTGTATATTATCCAATCCCGTTAAAACGCCGGCTTGTGATACTTGTTCTAAATAATAATTTCTTGACCAGCCCTGCCATAAAACTCTTTCATTTTTTCTGCTGATATTACGTTCGAAATTGATGCCCCAAGTTTGATGCGGACTGTTGGAAAACTTTAAAGTTGAGAAAGGTATTTCCATCTCGGCAAACCACCCTTTATCCGTGATTTTGGTTCTTACATCCCATACGCCGTTCCAGTCGACGTTTCCGCGGCCCCCCTCATCGGTAATCAGCTCATCCATACGCGCTCCGTTGGGGTTAATAATAAAATGGTAAGCATTGCGAAGATCATGATAGGTATCGATGACTATTTCGACGTTATCTTCGCCCCGACTTCTGAAATCGCGTTTCATTTCCTTGGCGATAATTTTATCGGGTTCGCTGTCGTAACACCAGATGCCGATATAAAGAGATTTTTTGGTGTAAATTATGCCGATCTCCGTTTTTTCCGTTGCCGGAGCCCCTTCTACGAGCTCTTGTTGGGTAAAATTGGATATTTTATCTACCTTTTGCCAGCAGGCTTCATTTAAATTGCCGTCTAAAACGGGAGCCTGATCGCAATACATTGCGCGAATCATCCATGGGTCAGACCTTTGAGCTGTTGCAACGCCCAAAAAAATAGTTAAAAATATCAGAACTTTCCGCGTTGAGAATAGATATTCAGGTTTCACAATATTCTCCATAATCACTTTTGAGTAAAGCGGTTCAAATTATAGAATAACAATTGGCTCGCTACGTCATTAAATTAATACCGAAAGATTAAAATTAGATTAAAATATCATTTTAATAAACATAAGTCGATGAATATTGTGAAATTTATAATAAAAAATTAAAAATATGTGGCATTTATCTATAATAAGTGTTATATTTCTATACAATTCTATTGTGAAATATAACTCTATATAGCTGTATTATGAATAATCAAGTAAAACAATATATATCTTTTTTAATGGCATTAGTCTTCTATTTTGCCTATTTGCAGGCCAAGCCCAATACCCAAAAAGTAAATAATGGTAAAAAAATTATATGGATAAATGAAATTTCATCTTCCACGATAAATGCGCCGGATAAATCACTATTTGAATCGCTTAAAGATATAATTTTCGGATCGGTTGAAATTAGATTATCCAAGCCGTTTTCCGTTTATGTTAAAGATTTACAAAATATTTTGATTTTTGATCAGGAAAACGGAGGCATTATAAATATAGCGGAAACAAAAAAAGGATACAGTATTAAAAAAGTGATTGATGCGGGTAAATTTCCTTCTCTCATTTCCGCCGCTTATTTTGAAAGAAATAAACTTCTGTTTACCGATTCACAAAAAAAAAAATCTATTGTCTTGATTTGGATAAAAAGCAAACTGTTCCGTTTAATGACAGTCTGCTCTTAAATAGGCCTACAGGAATTGCCTATAATCCAAAGACCTCGACGATTTGGGTTGTTGAAACGGGTTTACATCGTATCACCGTGTTGGACAGCAAAGGCAAAGTGATTAAACATATCGGTAAGAGAGGAGTTGAAGCGGGGGATTTTAATTTTCCTACATTTATTTGCATAAATGAAGAAGGCTTCGTCTATATTGTAGATTCAATGAATTTCAGAATACAAATTTTTACCCCGGACGGCCTATTTAAAAGCGTTTTCGGTCAGGCTGGCGATGCTTCGGGTTATTTTGGGCGGCCGAAAGGTATTGCTACGGATTCTTACGGTAATATCTACGTCGTTGACGCTCTGTTTCATACGGTTCAAGTATTTGACGTGCAGGGCAATTTATTAACTTATTTTGGCTCTCCAGGCCATAATAAGGGTGAATTATGGGTGCCGGAGGGCATATTTATAGATAAAAATAATACGATTTTTATTGCAGATTCATATAATTCAAGAGTACAGGTTTTTCAGTTAATTACACGGGAGAAAGCCGATTTTTAAAACGTTTATGCGCATATTGCCAATGTTATGCTTTACTGGTATTGCGGTGGGACAATCAATTGTGAATACCGCGCACAATTTGTCAGTTACGAGTAGTGCTGCGATAAAAGCCACCAACGAGGCGGAGATTTGTGTTTTTTGTCATATGCCTCATAACAGTAGCCCTCGAAAACCGTTATGGAATAGGGAAGACCCTGGAATGACTTATACGCCGTATAGCAGTTCTACCATTCACTCTTCTCCGGGGCAGCCTGACGGTTCTGCCGTATTATGTCTTTCGTGTCACGACGGAACAATTGCGCTCGGAAGCGCTATCAGCCGAACGGATGACATTCAATTTGAAAGCGGCGTTACGGTAGTGCCTTTGGGAGGTAGCAATCTCGGTACGGACCTATCGGATGATCATCCCGTATCCATACTTTATGATGCATCCCTTGCAGCGAGTAACGAAGAGTTGACGGACCCGGCCGGTTTAACTAGCCCTGTAAAGCTTGAAAACGAACGTTTACAATGTACGGCTTGTCATAATCCTCATAAAGATTTAGTCGGTAATTTTCTAACGGAAACAAATCAATATTCAACGCTTTGTATGGAATGTCATCAAAAAAACGGTTGGACTAATTCCGAGCATAATACATCAATTGCAACGTGGGACGGAACAGGGAGGGATCCTTGGCCGCATACGCCTTATACAACGGTAAATGAAAACGCCTGCGAGAATTGTCATCGTCCGCATACGGCATCAGGACATCTTCGTATCCTAAATTATTTCAGAGAAGAAGATAATTGTCTTTATTGCCATAATGGCAGCGTTGCTGCGGCCGACATAAACGCCGATTTCAATAAAACGTGGAAACATAATTTTTCAGCGACTACCAATGTGCATGATCCTGTTGAAAATCTTCCCGTACAAGTTAGACATGTGGAATGCGTTGATTGTCATAATCCGCATTATGCCAACGGCAATACGGCGGCGGCTCCTTTTGCAAACGGGCAAATTCAAGGCGTTCCCGGCGTCGACAGCGATGGCAATGCCGTCGCGGAAATTCAATATGAGTATGAATTATGTTATAAATGTCATGCCGATAGCCCCGATAAACCGGGTACGAATATTCCGAGACAAATTGTCCAAACTAATGTACGTCTCGAATTTGATCCATCTAATCCTTCTTTTCATCCGGTTGAGGCCGCCGGTACAAATCCGGACGTTCCGAGTTTATTACCGCCTTATACGGAATCGAGTATTATTTATTGTACGGATTGCCATGCAAGCAGCGGAGCAGGCGCCGCGGAGGGACCGCACGGTTCAATTTATTTTCATTTACTAAAATACAATTATGAAACGGCCGATAATACCACGGAATCCTATGCTGCTTATGAATTGTGCTACCAATGTCATGATCGTAATTCGATAATTAATAATACAAGCACCGGATACGGAGACCGTGTGCATAATAAGCATATTGTCGAAGAAAATACACCGTGTAGCGTTTGTCACGATGCGCATGGTATCAGTTCAGGGCAAGGGAATTCCACCAATAATTCTCATTTAATCAATTTTAATACGGCGGTTGTAAGCGGCGCAAGGCCAGGCGGGCAGTTAGAATTTATCGATAACGGAGATTTTGCCGGTGAATGCTGGCTGACTTGTCATGGAAGAAATCACAGAGGAAGAAGTTATAATTAAATTTACCAACCATTCACTAAATTAACAGGAGGTTTTATGAAGAGCTTCAAATATGTACTGGCGGTTATGTGTACAGGACTCATTGTATCTTGGGGGACAGCGCAAACCATTGTTGGTTCGGCGCATGATTTTTCAAATGACACTTGGAATACAACAGGGGAAATTTGTATTGTGTGTCATACGCCGCATAACGCCGATTCAACGGTGGTCAATGCGCCGTTGTGGAATCATGAAACGACTACGGCTACCTTTACGGTGTACACCAGCGCCACGATGAACGCAACAACCGGTCAGCCCGGGGCATCGTCCAAGCTTTGTCTTAGCTGCCACGACGGTACCGTTGCCGTGGATAATTTTGGCGGACAAACGGGAGGTACGCATATCATTTCCGGTTCAGCGTTAATTGGAACGGATTTAAATGACGATCATCCCATCTCATTTGTATACGATGCCGCTCTTGCCGCCGCAGACGGAGGATTACATGATCCGACGACCACGACTACAGCGCTTGGCGGTACCATTACCAATGATTTGCTCATTGATAATCAGATGCAGTGCGCGTCTTGTCATGATGTTCATAACGGAGAAGGATTGCCGAGCTTATTGCGTATTTCAAACAGCGCAAGCGGACTTTGTTTGACATGTCATGATAAATAGTGTTTAAAAATGAATCCGATCTAATCCGGGAAGGTTATTGTGAAATTTATATATTTGCTTTTAGCGTTTTTATTTTTTGTGAGCTGTAAAGGACTGTTTAAAAAAGAAAAGAATAATTGGGAGCCGCCCATATTTCCATCGCCTCCGGCTCAGCCGAGAGTGCAGTTTTTGTATAGTTTCAGTAGCTCTGCCGAAATTGTGGGCAAGCGTTCGGGTTTTATAGAATATGTGGTTGGTAAAGAACCCGAAAATCCCATTGATAAACCTTATGGCATTACGGTGCATAAAAATAAAATTTATATCTCCGATTCCATGCTTCCCGGATTAGAAATTGTTGACCTGAGTAATAAAACATTTCGGTATTTTGCGCCCGGAGGTTTGGGAAAATTCAAGAAACCGTTAAATTGCGCTTTGGATTCTCTTGACCGCCTTTATGTCGTTGACGCCGGTCGCCGGCAGATAGTAGTTTTTGATAAAGATTTAAAATATATGGGAGCCGTCAACAGCGGTAAAAACTATAAACCCACGGATATTGCCCTATACAAAGGACGAGTATGGGTTTGCGATTTGGGGCAGCACCGCATTGAAGTGCGCGACCAAAAAACGCTGAAAGTAATAAAAACTTTTCCGGAAACGGATAATAATTCAGAAGATTATCTCTATTCACCCACCAATATTGCGCTATACGGCGATGAAATATATGTAACGGATACCGGAGATACGCGCGTTAAGGTTTATGATCTCGACGGAAAATATATTAGATCAATCGGTTCCTTTGGCAAACGAGCCGGTCATTTTGTTCGTCCTAAAGGCATAGCGCTGGATAGAGATGGTAATGTTTTTGTGGTGGATGCGGCTTTCGAAAATGTGCAAATATTTAATAATACCGGAAAAATACTCATGTATTTCGGCGGCGGTTTACCGGCCAAAGGGTATATGTCGCTGCCTGCGACGGTGGATATTGATTATGAGAATCTGGATTATTTTAAAAAGTATCTTATCGATGGATTTAAATTAAAGTATCTGATTTTTGTTATAAATCAATACGGTTCCGGTAAAGTATCCGTATATGGATTTGTTGAACCTGAAAATAAAAAGCAATTGGGACAACATCTAAATTCGCTCTATTTAGGGAGAAAATAATTTTTTTGTTCCCGATAAACCGCAGATTGACGGCCTTGGATAATTTATATTATGCCTAAATTGAGCGATTTATCCGTTAAAGTATTGTTGGTATTGTCATTGTGAGAACCCAGCGGGTTCGTGGCAATCTTCATGGGATCGCCACGTCGCTTACGCTCCTCGCAAAGACAACAAAAGAATCGCTCAATTTAGGTTATGCTTTGAGATGTGCGCGCTGTTTGCGCTAAGCCGAAAAAAAACAAGAAAGTGAATTACAATAGAATAACAAAAGATAATTTTGCAAATCAAATTTTTAATGTGGTGAGCTGAAAACATATTATTTTGTTGTAATCGTATCGAAAAAACGAACGGGAGAATTTTTATTTGAGGTTCCATGTTTTTTTGTTGTCTTTGTTTATCCTTGTGAATTGCAGTAGAAAACATCTTGCTATATTTTTTGACGGCGTACCGCCCGAAAATGACAACATGGAGATTTCTGCAGATTCCATTGCCTTGCAAAAAGCCGACTTAGTGATCGACAAAAAAGCAAAAGCAATACAAAATCAACCGAAAATTCTCTCTTTCCATCCGGATTATCAAGATAAAAAATGCCATAAATGTCATATCCAGCAGAAGGGATTTAGGCTTAAGAAAAAAGGCGCGGATTTATGTAAAATGTGTCATATAGATTACACAACCGCAACGCCGGCAGTGCATGGCCCTGTGGCTGCCGGATTCTGTATGGCTTGTCATCTGCCGCATAAATCTCAAAATGAAAATTTGTTGATATTGCCTAAAGATAAAATATGCGGTTATTGCCATAATACAAAAGATGTTATTAAAAATACCGCGCATAAAAAGATGCTTGAAAAAACGTGTCTCGATTGTCATTATGCCCACGGTGGGCAAACAGTTTTAATGTTGAAAATTAACGGCGCAGAAGAATGAAAAACTTTTATATAATTCTTTTAACAGCCATAATATTGATTCAAGAGACGAGCGGGCAAAGCGTTCCTGTTAAAACGGGCGGATGGCATTCAATCGGTTTTAACGGCCTTGTTTCCCTTGAAAGCATTTATCGTTCTCAGCAAAATTATTTAAGAAACGGCACTATGGAATCGCCAATCACCAAGCGTTTTTTCGGGCAAGTGCGCTTGGACTCCCGCAGTTATGTTTGGCATCTCAGTCTCTTGCAGGTTCATTTGTTTTTAGATTGGCATCCGGGGGTGCGTAATCAGGCTTTTTTGGTAATCCCCGATCGAACGGAAATACGCACAGCGGAACAGCTGCGATTACAATTGGAATTTTTTAATAAAAGACCGCTTGCTCTACGTTTTTTTACAAATTACAGTCATGGTTACGCTAATCGTGATTTTGCTACAAATGTAGAAATGTACCAAAAAGATTTTGGAACAGGTTTAACGTTCCGCAACGTAATCGCGCCGATTAACGTAAATTATCTATTTTCGAACTGGATTCAAAATGAATTGGCTACAGGAAGACAATTCAAAAATAATAGAAGAAATTTTGATGCGGAAGTGAAAAAATCTTTCAGCGTTATAGATCAGCATAGTTTACGCTATTCTTATAATGATTATATGCGCACCTATGGTAATTACGGATTTGTTCACAATATAATCGGGTTATGGCGTTTGTCGGATGATTTTTTCTTTTCCAAAGATCGCCAAAGCGCTTTGCGGTCGGATGTCTATTTTCAAAACCAGAGCGGGAGTCAGGTTTTTAAACGCCTGCAAATTTATGAGAATTTCAGTTATTTATTACCGGCGAATTTCAAATCACTGATTTTTTATCGTTATTTGAAGCACGATGAAAATATCTATTTCCTGCATCAGAATAATATTAAAGGACAGATAAATCATAAACTGTATAAAAGCCTAAGAAGCAACGCTTATTATGAATATATTAATATCAATCATTCATCCTATAAGCAATTTACCAGTCAAGGGGGGGTGGGCCTAAATTATACAAAGATTATTCCAGGAGGAAGATTGACCTTAGGGTATAACTACCGCCGTCGTCATGATAACCGCAATGTGCGCCCGGGAAATTTGCAAATATTACGCGAAGAACACAAAATGAATGATAACGAGATCGTATTGTTAAACAATCCTTATGTTTATACGGCTTCGGTTGTTGTAAAAGACGAAAGCGGAACGATTATTTATCAGGAAAATATAGATTATCTTTTGATCGAACACGGCGTTTATATCGAAGTGCAGCGCGTCCCAGGAGGACAAATAGCCGAAGGGCAAACGGTTTATGTAGATTATATATCGGAGGTGCCGCTTTCTTTCGATTTTGCTACTAATACCAATGCATTCAACGGCAGCGTTATGTTTCTCCAACGTCTATTGGAGCTGTATTATCGGTATTATAACCAGAATTATACGAACGTTTTTGAAATAAACGAATATAAAGTGCTGAAAACGGTGAATCAAAATGTTTACGGTATACGCCTATCTAAAAATATTTTCTCGCTTGGTTTTGAGCACGATGATTATCAAAGCAATATCATACCGTATAAATCAAATCGGATATTTTTTAATATGTCCGGTAATATTTACCGGCGTTTAAACGGATCCGTTACGGCAAATTATCATATCCGTGATTTAACCGCTTCCAATGAAATACAAAAATTCACAGATGTTTCCGGTCGAATTGCCTATACGATTAACAGAAAATCCTCGCTTGCGTTAAGCGGCGGTCATCGTTTTCAGGTTGGGAGAGGAATAGATTTGAATCTGACAAACGTGCTGGTCGAATACAATTTTTTTTATCGCTCGTTTAATTTTATTGCGGGATTGGAATTGTATCGAAGAGATTTTATAGGGGAAATAATTAATTATAACGGGGGATATATCAGGATTCAACGAATCTTTTAGAAGGATAATATTATGGAAAAATATTTATTATCTCTGTTTGCATCAATTCTTTTCATCGGATTTAGCGCAACGCCCTTGGGCGCTAATGATTTTTCAAATTGTACGGCAAAAGGATGTCATCGTGCGAAAATCAAGCATTCGGTTGTGCACAGCGCGGCTGAAGACGACTGCATGAACTGTCATGAAACTTCTGCAAAAACACATCCGCTAAAGAATAAAACAGAATTTAAGTTATCGGAGAATATTCCCGACCTCTGTTATGAATGTCACGATCCGATGAATGAAAAAGCGCATGTTCATCAGCCAGTAAAAGAAGGCGCATGTCTTGATTGTCATAATCCCCACAGCTCGGAAAATGAATATATATTGAATGTGGACGAGGCAAAAACCTGCGCTAAGTGCCACGATCTTTCAAGAAAAGGACAATCCATACACGGGCCGGTCGCCGCCGGAATGTGTACCGCCTGCCATGATCCCCATCAAACCGATCTTGCAGGACTGGTAAAAAGGGAAGACCGGGAAATGTGTATTTTTTGTCATACCAATAAAAAAGATCCGCAAGGAATGGTCAGCGTGCACGAGCCTTTTACGGAAACCTGTTTGGACTGCCATTCGCCCCATAGTTCCCCTTATAAGTTTATGGTAGAGGAAGACGTTCCCGGGCTGTGCTTTAACTGCCATGAAGAAGTACAGGTGCAGCAAGATAAAAAATCGGAAGTTCACGGACCTTTTCAAAAAGGGGAAAAATGCTATTTATGCCATAATGCCCATGTTTCGAAATATCCGACGCTTTTGCAAGACCAAGAACAAAATCTCTGTTTTAAGTGTCATAATAAAAAGATAAAAAAAGGCGATCATATGGTAAAGAATATCGCCAAAAGAGTTTTACACTCTGAATATGTACACTATCCCGTTGAAGATGAAGGTTGTTCCGCCTGCCATTTGGCGCATACGCCGGATAATTATTTCCTGCTTACAGCGAAATTTCCGTCCGGCGCCTACGGCGAAGGTAAGGTAGAATCTTTTGAACACTGTTTCGACTGTCACGATTCAGAGTTAATGACGGAAAAAGAGACCAGAGAAGATACAGAATTCCGCGACGGTTCCAGAAATCTGCATTACGTTCATGTACACCGCGAAAAAGCGCGGAACTGCACAACCTGTCATGATATTCACGGTTCAAATTATGAGCATTTAATTGCCCAAAAGGTGCCCTTTGGAAATTGGGAAATGCCGATGAAATATAAAGTGACGCCGGACGGCGGTTCGTGTTTAACCGGCTGTCATAAATTGCTAAGTTATTCGAGGTCTAAGGTGCAATAGGATGTTAAATTATATCATAAGCGCTTAGGCTTCTCAGAGTATGAATCGATTTTACTTTTAATATTGGTAAAATACTTCAATAATGAGATTTTCCGACGAATTGTATAGGCAGCCGAGCCGGTTGCAGCGTCAATGTAATTTTATATATAGGCAGAGAATTGATCTGTCTGCCAGGGCGACTCCGTATGGTTCTATTTCACGAATTGTAAAATGGATTCTCTATTAAAGCCTTTGGCGTTGCCCCAATATTTACCGTCTTTTTCCAGTAGGGGACGTTTAATCATGCCCTGTTCTTTTTGGAGCCATTGCAGCAGCTCATCGTCGGATAAATTCATCTCTTTAAGACCAAGTTTACGGTAAGTCGGCCCTTTGGTGTTAACAAGATTATCGAGACCTATTTGTTTTGCGGCCTCTTTTAATTGTTCGAGGCTTAATGGCCGTTTTTTTACATTGATAAACTCGTATTCAATTTTTTCTTCTTCAAATAGGGTCTTACTGTCTCTGATTTGTTTACAAGTGGGGACGCCATATAATTTTACCATAATTAAACCTCCTATTTTTTGTTATGCCGTTAAGTTTTCGTTGTTTTTTCAATAAACCCATTTGAATAAAATTTATTCCACTTATACCGATTTTTTTCATAAATTGCCCTAAAGAATTATTACCTAATAAATAGCGGTGATTGCGGAGAATATCTATGAAAATCATATATTTCATTTTTATCATGTTGTTTATTATTATGTGTTCGACGGAAAAAGAGAAACAGAAACCGTTACTCGTTCAAATTAAAACGTTGGAGTTTACCCGGGATAACAATACAATCCGTTGGAAGAAATTGTATAAAAAAGCCGACGGCCTCGAAAAAATTGCTTTGGTAAATTCCATGGCCATGACAAAAAACAGCGCTTTTATTCCTTTTCTTGATTCGTTACTTTCTGTTGAAACCGAGCTAAAATTGCGTGAAAAAATAATTTTCGCTCTTGGGCAAACGCAAACGGAAAAAGCCGAAGCCATTCTGCTGAAAGAGTTTAATTCCGCGCTGCCCCTTGATTTAAAAATACAAATTATTAAGGGCTTAAGCCATTGCGGAACGGCAAGAAGCGTTCCTCATTTACAAGCGTGGATAAAAGAGAATGATTTAAAAGGAGAGACGCTTAAAACGGCAGGCATACTCGCCCGAAAAAAGATCGATCTTAATTCTTTTAGAAAAACCGTATTGAATGATTCCATAAACGGATGCGGCTATTTTTTCTATAATTTTTATAGGAGCAGAGATTTACGCCGTATTGTTGAGCAATTAAACGGAGCCAAAGGATTAAATCAAAAATATTTTCTAAAATGGTTGAGTAAAGATTACGCCGGACGAGGTAAGTATTTTGAAGCGACGGCAAGCAAAGATTCTTTGTTTAACGATACAATGGTAAAGATTATAAAGCGGACAAAGGATTGGCGGAGTCTTTATTATGCGCTGCGTTTACTTCCCGCGGTAAAGGATAGTTTAAAAGAGGTGCGGCTTGATGAATTCATTCAGTCTTCCAATCCGTATTTACGATTAGAAGCCTATAAAGCGCTGGCCGAAATTAATGACGTGCGTATTCCGGAATTAATCAGCGCCGAAAAAGAGTGGGCATTAAAAGGAGAACTGCTGAAACTATTGGCAAAATCTCAGCCCGGCATTACTTATGGCATGATTATGGAAAACCTTGACCGCGGTACGGATGATTTTAAAATTAAACTTTTACAAGCGTTGAATATCATAAACGATCGCATGTCGCGTCAAATTATACGGCAATTTTTAAATGTGGATAACCCGCGTCTTGTCAATGCCGCTTTCGAAATTCTCAAAAAAAGAAAACGCATTAAAGAGGAGGACTTTGAGACGCTTATTGCTTCTGATGCCGTTTCTACGGTTGCTACGGCGCTACAATGGAAAACATCCTCCAAAAAAGTTTTATCGCTGGATGTGTTATTGAGTTTGTACTCAAAATTCAAATTTCCACAGTCATTTGACGTACAAACGGAAGTATTAAAAAATCTTAGATTAAATAAAAACAAAATTGTGAATAGAGCAGAAATTAAATTACTATATCAACATGCGGCAAACCGCAGTATTGTAATTGAATTGAATCGGTGGCTTGGTTTGCAGAACGATACATTATCTGTTTTTGCCTTGCCGCCGTTTTTAAGCGCCGATTCCATTGTAGCGGCCGATAATCATGTGATTGTGCAAATTAAAACAAACAGGGGTGTGATAAAAGCGGAATTATTGCCGGATGAGGCGCCTTTGACCGTCTTTAATTTTTTAAAACTCGTTAAGGATGGGTTTTATGACGGATTAACATTCCACCGCGTTGTGCCGGATTTTGTGATTCAGGGCGGCGATCCGCAGGGAGACGGATGGGGAGGTCCGGGATACTTTATCCCTTCGGAAGATAATGAAGCGTCCTTTGTGCGCGGAAGCATCGGAATTGCCACTTCGGGTTTTGACACGGGCGGCTGCCAGTTCTTTATTTGCCAAAGCGAGCAGCCCCATCTTGACGGAAATTATACCCTATTTGCCGAAGTTATTGCAGGGATGGATGTTGTCGATAAAATTCTTCCCGATGATAAAATAATTAATATAACCGTATTAGAATAAAATTCGGGGGATATATATGAATTTAACCGTTGATCATTATGCCGTTAGAACGATGGATATGGATAAGTCCATTGAATTTTATTGCCAAAAGCTGGGATTAAAACTGATATCCAAAACGGTGGATAAAGAGCATAATGAAGTGTTCGCTTTTTTGAAATTTGATAATGCCGTGCTTGAACTAATACAGGGTTTGGAAAATACCGATTTAACCGCCAAACCGAAAATTAATCCGCCTTATGCTCCGCACCTTGCTATAAAAACAGATGACCTTGAAAGTTTACTGTTATTGCTGGTGCAAAAAAATATAGATATCGTTAAAGGCCCGTTAGAAATAAAAAATCGCGTAAAATGGCTGTATATAGCCGATCCCGATAACAATATTATAGAATTTGTGCAGTGGCTTGATTCTTAGGTTCATTTTTGCCGTAAATTTACCGCTATAAGATTAATCCGCCGCTATTACATTTTTTTGTATTGCCTATTCAAATAAGCCGGCTTTACCTTAAGAAGGCTACACTGCAAATTATCTTGTAAAAAATGACAGATTGAAAAGATTAATAAAAATCATATTTTCGTTACGGACGGTGGGAGAAATAACAAACACGAGCGTAGCGCCGTCAAATGAGTCATTATATTTTAAACTGTAAGCGTCTGAACAACAAATTGAGGTTTAATAGAAACGGGATGAAAAAAAGTCCGATTTTTTTCTATTTTGTATTTTTTCTATTTTTCATGTATTGTCTTATTGGCGCGGCGGAGCGGGAGCTGCCGCAAAAAATTGGTTTTCATAAAGCGCAATACGATGAAAACGGTAAATTGTTGCCCTGGATTCCGTGGTCGCGCGCTTTGGTTAAAGAGATGAACTGGTATCAGAACTGTCCCAAAGGCAAAAAAGGATATCCCGTTTTTTTCTATGCTACCTTTATGGATGAAAACTATAAATCCTATCGCACGGATTTTATTCCCGCCACGCAGTTGGGTATGGGCATCATATCTTACATAAAATACTATTATTATACCGGACGCGCCGATCCTAAAATATTGAAGACGGCCCGTTTAATGGGTGATTTTATCATCAATGAAACCTTAACGCCGGATAAAGGAGCCTATCCGCGTTTTACCCGTTCGACCGGGCATAACAGCGATTTACCAATAACAAAAAGCGCGCAAGGCGATGAAAAGCTGGGACAATATGTAATCGAACCGGACAAAGGCGGTATTGCCGGTTATGCGCTCCTACGCTTATATGAGGTTACTAAAGAAGAGAAATATTTGAATCAGGCGTTGCATAACGCGGATGTATTGGTTGAAAATATGCGGCAGGGCGATGCGCAACATTCTCCCTGGCCGTTTCGCGTTGACGCCGTTTCCGGAAAGTATTGGGGCGAACGCAGCGCTAATATGGTTTATATTTTACGTTTATTCGATAAACTTTTGGAACACGGGCACAGCCGTTTCCGTCCGCCGCGCGTAAAACTGTGGAACTGGATTCGGTATTATCAGATTCCTGCTCCGGACAATCGAGATGAAAGCTTGTGGGTGCAGTTTTTTGAAGATATGTCGCCTGAAGACAACCGCAATTCCTGGGCGCCCCTGAATACGGCTCGCTATTTGATTGAAAAAAAGGTCGCTTTAGATCTGGACTGGAAAGAACTGGCGCGTCAGTGTATTGAATTTGCCATGAAACATTTTTCTCTACAAAGACCGGGCGGGGTTACCTTGATGGGCGAACAGGATGTGGATAAACGCGAATGGGGCGGCGCCTGCTCTACGCTCGGCGGTGTGGCGGCTATGTTTTATGCGGCGGGCGGCGGAGAAAAGTATAAGGAAATCGCTTACCGCAATCTTAAATGGGTCAGTTATTTCATCGATAATGACGGCGGCTCGGCGGCTTTATGCGGCGCTAAAGGCTGGAAAAAAGGGAGCTGGCAGGAAGACTGTCATACGGATGTGGTGCATAATTTCTTGGATGCTATGAAGGCTGTTCCACAGTGGAAAGTATATCGTTTTGAGAAGAAAAAATTATCTTTGCCCAAAAATCTGCAAAATTTAACAAATACGAAAATAATATGTTCACATAAAGCGCGCTATGATAAAAATGGTATTCTGCTGCCCTGGACTTCATGGAAAGACGCCTTACAGCGTGAAATGAACTGGTATCTTAGAAGCCCGAAAGTTAACGGCTATCCGAGTTTTATGGTTTACACGTTTATGGACGGCGATTATAAATTGTTTCGGGATTGGGCGACGCTTATCCCGGCCACGCAGAATGGTATGGGCATCATTTCCTATCTGAAATATTATCGCTACGACGGCAGAAAAGATAAGCGCGTTTTGAATTTCGCGCGTTACATGGGCGATTATCTTATTAAAGAAGCGTTGACGCCGAACGAAGGCAAATATCCTCGTATTACCCGTTCAACCGGTTTTGCAGGCGTTGCGCCTCAGCCTGCCGATTGTGGCTGCCAGCGTGATCTGCCTTATGAAACAGAACCGGATAAAGCGGGAATCGCCGGTTACGCTTTGCTGATGTTGTATGATGAAACCGGAGAGAAAAGCTATCTTGATCAAGCCCTGCAAAATGCCCGCGTACTGGCGGTAAACCAACGAAAGGGTGGCGCGCATCGTTCTCCCTGGCCGTTTCGCGTCGATTACCGCAGTGGGAAAGCGCGGGGCGAAGTGGCCGGTAATATGGCCTATATTTTGCGATTGTTTGATGGGTTGATTGAAAAAGGCTATAATGAATTTATCAATCCCCGTAAACTATTATGGAATTGGATTGTCAATTATCAACTGCCCAATTTAAAAGAAGACGGCATGCTTTGGGTGCAGTTTTTTGAAGATCATGAAGAGGGGGATAATCGTACTGCCTGGGCGCCGTTAAATCTCGCGCGCTATCTGCTTGAAAAACAAGAAGCTATTGATCCGCAGTGGCGTGAGCATTCAAAAATGTTAATCGATTTCGTAAATAAGAATTTTACAAGCGTGATTGACGGCGTTCCCATTTGCGGGGAACAGGATTATGACAAAAGCCCTTGGGGAGGAATCTTATCAACATACGGCGCCGTATTGGCTATGTACGGCAAAACGCTCGGTAATGACGAATATAAAGGCGTGGCTTATCAGGTGTTAAATTACGGATTATATGCCATTTTTAGCGACGGCAGCGTTAGTGAACGCAGCGACCGTTACCAGAAAGGCGTATGGCAGGAAGATTGTCATACGGATGTTATTCATAATTATATAGATGCTATAAGGGTCTATCCCGAATGGGGAAAATAATTTGAAAAAAGGAGGTTGAATGAAATTCTTAAAAGTATTGTCGGGAATAATTATTCTTCTGGCTATCATACTGTTAATATTAAACTTCTTAGCGCCGAAAGATTATGAAATATCGCGTTCGTTAATCATTGACGCACCGAAAGAAATAGTATTTAAACATATCAAATATTGGAAAGCCTGGCGAGACTGGTCGCCTTGGGTGGAAAGAGATAAACAAATGCGAATAAGCGTCGCGGGTGTCGACGGTGAACCGGGATCGATATATAAATGGACAGGCAATCCGGAAATAACGGGAAAAGGTGAAATGATCAATACCGGCGTTAAAGAAAATCAGGAGATCACCTACCGCCTGCGTTTTTTAGAGCCCTTTGAATCGCAATCCGACGGTTATCTGCGTCTTCTGTCGGACGGCAAACAGGTAAAAGCTTTATGGGGTTTTAAAGGACATTACGGGTTCCCCACTAATATAATGCTGCTTTTTACGGATATGGATAAAGCCGTTGGCGCCGATTTTGAACGCGGTTTGGAATTGTTAAAGTCTATTTGTGAAAAGGAAGCGCACGATATTTTACAATATCAGGTTCATAAAGTTGTTTTGGCGGGGCAACGATATGCCGCCGTAAAAGGCGACGTCTCTTTTGCGGAAGCCGGCAATTTCCTCGCGGATTCTTATGTCCAAATTATGAGAATGCTTAAAAGAAAAGGGATACGCGCAAAAGGCCCCGCTTGCGCTCTTTATTATGTTTGGGACGAAAAAAATCAAACCAGCAAATTAGCGGCGGCCATTCCCGTCAACAGGCGGGTTAAAGCGGGAAAAGTAACGACCATTGAAATTAGTCCAGGAATTGCTTATTATGTAGAATATTCCGGTCCTTATGAAAAATCGGCTAATGCGCATTATGCTTTAGACCTCTATTTACAACAACATAAATTGACCAAAACTCTTCCGGTTGTAGAACAATATGTTATCGGCCCCGGACAGGAAAAAGACAGCGCTAAATGGTTGACAAAAATATATTATTATGCAGAATAAATTAAATGTTATGATTTGCAAAGGGAGTTAAGATAATGACGAGAAGAAAAAGTATGCTGGCTGAAAACTGGTGGGATTATACTACTCTGGATGAGAAAATTCTTGAAGATGCGGCCAAATTATCGCAAAAAGATCTGTTGCAATTATCCCGCAGCAGATTTAAGGTGCGTATTTTTGATACGCTTGAATCATTTTATCTGGCCGAAGCTCTTGAATATGTAAATGCTTGGAAGCAGGCTACGCCTTCAAATCCCTCCGGAATATGCGGGCCGATAGGGCCGACGGAGCAGCTTCCGCTTGTAGCTCAATTGGTTAACGATCTGGAAATTTCTTTGCAAAACGCTCACTTTTGGGGCATGGATGAATGGTATCAAAACGGGAAAGAGGTTGATGAAAACCATCCTTTATCTTTTGCAAGAACCGACAGGGAGCTTTTATTTAATCGCATTAAGCCTGAATTGAAAATGCCGGAAGAAAATATACATTTTCCAAAAGCTAACAATCTCGAGGAATATAGCGGGAGTTTTGATGAAATCGCTTGCAAAGTAATGCAAGGCGGGCAGGGCGATGTTAAACATTGGGCTTTCAATGATCCGTTCAAACGAGAAGGCAAATATACGGATGAGCCGCCTGCAGCAGATGAATTTCGTAAACTTTCGGCAAGAATTGTCGACTTACATCCCATAACCTTAGCCCAAAATGCCAGAACTTCCGGCGGTGGTTATGTTGTGGGCGTACCGCGAAAGGCTTTGACAGTCGGCCCCGTTGAAACATGGAAAGCCGAAAAAGTATCCATCTGGCAGGCGGGGACGCATGATAATGCTTTCGGAATGAGATTAACCGCTTTTATGATCTCTAAAAAGCTTGTGGATACCTCCGTTCCCATGTCTCTACTTGCGGATCATCCCAATGTTGTATTTAACTATTATCGCGGCGGTTTGGGAGAAGTCACGGTTGAAATGCATTAAGAAGAAAAATCATGACAAATTCAAACAAAAAAAGAGAAGGCGTCATTGCTGCGGGTAACTGGATCGTCGATCATATCAAAATTATCGATGTCTATCCTGTTCAGGATTCGCTGGCAAATATTGAAACGGAGTATATGAATAACGGTGGGTCTCCTTTTAATTTACTGAAAGACCTTGCCTTGCTAGAAGCATCCTTTCCGCTTAGGGCAATCGGTTTAATAGGGGATGATGCGGATGGAGAATGGATTATTAAAGAATGCAAAAGATATCATATCAATATCTCACAAATTAGAAAAACCGACAAAGTCCATACCTCTTATACGGATGTTATGACGGTAAAATCAGACGGGCGGAGAACATTTTTTCATCAAAGAGGCGCCAATGCTTTATTAGATATATCCCATTTTGATTTTAGCGCTTCACGCGAAAAAATATTTCATTTGGGCTATATTTTATTGTTAGATAAACTTGATATAGAGGATAACGGAGGCGTTATCAAAGCGGCAAAGATACTGCGTGCGGCAAAAGAGAGCGGTTTGAAAACTTCTATCGACATTGTCAGCGAGGACAGCGACCGTTTCAAATCTGTTGTTATTCCCATTTTACCTTTTGTCGATTATCTGTTTATCAATGAATTTGAGGCTGAAAGAAGCGCTGGTATTTCTTTGAAAGGGGAAATTCCGCAATTAAGCGCTCTGCGGAAAGCCGCCCGGATTTTCATTGATTCAGGTGTTCAGGATACGGTCTTTATCCATTTTCCCAAAGGGATTTATGCTCTAAACAGTAATGGTGAAGAGCTTATACAAGGCGCAGTGAAATTTCCCAGGGAACAGATAGTTAGTACGGTCGGGGCGGGTGACGCTTTTGCCGCGGGGGTGATTTATGCGCTGCATGAAGATTGGAATTTTGAACAAACATTAAAACTGGGCGTCTGTACGGCCGCGGCTTCCTTAACGGCCGTAAGTTGTTCCGATGGCATAAAAAATTATAAAGCGTGTTTACGACTGGGCGAAATGTATTCGTTTTATCAATTATATTGATGCGGCAGAGGAAGTAATGAAAAAAAATATACTAAAAGGTTTGTTGTTATTATCAATGATAATATCCTATCTCCAAGCCGGAGCGCCGGCCGAACGTATTGAGTGGTGGCAGCAAGCGCGTTTTGGAATGTTTATTCACTGGGGTTTATATTCGGTTCCGGGCAGAGGTGAATGGCTGCTTTATCAGGAACATATTCCATTGGAAGAATACGCTAAATTTGCCGATGAATTTAATCCGAAAAATTATCATCCGGAAGAGTGGGTCGCGCTCGCTAAAGCGGCGGGAATGAAATATATTGTGATAACGACCCGCCATCATGATGGTTTTTGTTTGTTTGATAGTAAAGTTTCCGATTTCACTGCGCCTAAAAGCGCCGCGGGCCGCGATCTTATTGCTGAATTTGTAAAAGCATGCAGAGAGGCTAATATGCCTTTTGGTTTTTATTATTCCCTTGTGGATTGGCGTTTTCCGGGAACAATTCCCCATGGTACGAGGAAAGAAGATGCCGTTTACCGTAAAATGGTTAATCAGGCGCATGAACAAGTTCGGGAGTTGCTCACCAACTATGGCAAAGTTGATATTTTATGGTATGATATGCTTATGCCCTATGATACGCTGCTATGGCGTTCGAAAGAACTGAATGAAATGGCGCGTAAACTACAGCCGGATATTTTAATTAATGACCGAGCCGGTATTCCCGGTGATTTTAGCACACCGGAAAATACGGTTTCTGCTAAACCCGGACCCTGGGAATCCTGCTATTCCATGAACAGAACATGGGGTTATGCTCCTTATGATCGTAATTATAAACCGGTTAATGAACTGCTAAGAGTGCTTGCGTCCTGCGCTTCTCAAAATGGAAATTTCTTATTGAATGTGTCGCCGGACGGCGATGGGAATATTCCTGTTGAACAGGTTGAAACGTTATACAAAATTGGGAATTGGATGAAAATTAACGGTATAGCTATTTATGGAGCAGGTCCTTCACCAGTGGTCGCTCCTAATCTTGGTCTGGAATCAAGGGTCGGGGATAATGTTTATTTGCTGATTCAAAGATGGCCCGGTTCGACCATCCCCTTTGCCTGGTGCGGTAGTAAAGTAAAATCTGCCGTGTTATTGGCAAACGGACAAAAAGCGCGGATTGAGCAAAAAGGAGATCGGGTATGGCTGCATGACTTACCGCAATATCCGCCGGACCCCTATTTAAATGTGATTGAATTGACTTTTGATGGTAAGCCCAAAGCTTCAAGTCCGGCGTACAGGTAAGACAATGAAACCCAAAATTGTAGTGATCGGTAGTATAAATATGGATATGGTTGTCCGGGCTCCCCATATTCCTAAACCGGGGGAAACTGTTCTTGGCGGGACATTCTTAACTTCTCCAGGCGGTAAGGGAGCTAATCAGGCGGTGGCAGCGGCCAGAGCGGGTGGTGATGTAACACTTATCGCCCGGGTAGGAACCGATACATTCGGCATACAATCAATTGAAAATCTCAAAAAAGATTCCATTAATATAGATTTCATATACAAAGATCCCGAAGTTCATACGGGAGTTGCTTTAATTGTTGTGGATGATAAAGGTGAGAATAGTATTACCGTTGCTTCCGGAGCAAACAATAAACTTTCAGTAAAAGATATAAGGCCGGCTGAAGAAAAAATCAAAGAAGCCGCTATCATTCTTCTTCAATTGGAAATTCCTCTACAGATGGTTACTGACGTTATTGAAATTTCTGCGTTATATAAAAAACCTGTTATATTAAATCCTGCACCGGCACAAAAATTAAATCCGGAGTTGTTAAAAAAAATATCTATTATGACCCCAAATGAAACGGAAGCTGAAGCTATGACCGGAATAGCAATAAAAGATGTAATTTCGGCCAAAGAAGGAGCAGGTAAGTTGAAAGAATCGGGTGTTGGAAATGTCATAATAACAATGGGCAGAGAAGGAGCATTACTCATGACAGAAGATAGCACAGTGTTAATCGCTTCATATCCGGTTCAAGCAGTGGATACGACGGCTGCAGGAGATGTTTTTAATGGCGCGCTGGCTGTCGCTTTGGCTAAAAATTATGATATAAGCGATGCGGTTCGTTTTGCTAACGGAGCCGCGGCTCTTTCCGTTCAAAAAGAAGGAGCGCAGTCTTCCGCTCCGACGTTAAAAGAGATAAAACGATTTTTAAAAAGCGCGGGTTAACGGAAACGTCATTCAAGGATAAGCAGAGATTTAGTATATTTCAAACTCCGCCGTGGATTCACAACTTTTATCAAGCAGATTATCTTTTATTTTAATGTTAATCCGATATTTTCCCGGACTTTTATCGGCAAAATCAAAAGCCATATATTCATCAATATTTTTTTTAGCGCCCTTCATTTCCGTCCTCATTGTAACCGTTTGCTTGCCGGATTTCTTAAATAAACCGATAAATTTTTGAAATATATTTTGTTTCAGTGAAATCGGTTTTATTGTTTTTTCAACAGTATAGTCCGTTTTATGGGCTACCATGGCTAAATTGTATATTTCATAATAAAAATAGACCGGAGATTTGCGGCTAGACTTCATGGTCGGATTAGGGATGATCTCTAAACCGTTGTGAGTGAATCGAGCGACTTTTGATGTTGGAATTATTTTTTCGGCCGTTATTATGTCGCTCATTGAAAGTGATGAATCGGGAAAATCTTTGGCTTTGAATTTTACTTTAATGCCGCTTAAGGCCCGATCTTTTGTGTCCTGTACATGAACGGCAAGATAAAACAGGTCGCTTTGAGGGTAAACTTTAAAACGTTCCAAGTAATAACCGTTGTAAAATTGCGAAGAATCCTCTTTACAGATAGCGATATTCTCTGTCTTTTTGCTTATGTTATTCCAAAACGTATCTTGAACGGCCAAGCCCATTTCAAAATAGCATGAGTCGGGGTTGTTATTACCGGCAAACATCTCTTTTAAAGGCGTTGCTGTGTAGACGTCAAGGTAAGGTTCGCCCGCATCATCAAGGAAAGAACCCGCCGTAATATATAGAGGAATAAAACGCGAATCGGGTAGCACTGCCGGCCGTTCATCAGCCATAGCTTTTTTTATTTTTACACGGGCGTCCAATTGCGCTTCGGTACGAGCCGATTGCAATTCCAAATCGGTTCGGGCCATATAGTATTGATCCAGTTTATTATCCCACCCCAGGCGGCTTTCGATCATTTCTTGTGTACTTGGCACGCTGACCAAACGCCAATCATTAGGGTTGGCGTCCTTATGTATTTCAAAATGAAATATAAGTTTTTTATTAAAATGCGTTGCATGATAAAGCCACGACTCATTACTCGGAAAATCGGGACCCATGGAGACTGCTTTTTCATCGGGAGGACCGTAACGAATATATACCAACCCTTTATCGTTAAAATGGCTGTTGCGGTAGTAGATTGCGGGAAAAACGAGAGCGCGTTGCGGATCGGGATTGTTAATTTCGAGACGCGGACCGTCGTAACGATAATATTTTTCAGCGTAAATCAATCGTTTATAATGCTCTTCCATACGTAAATTATATTTTGATCCGGGATAAGGATTGTTACGATTCCAAAAATGACGGTAATAATCCTTAATTGCTTTTAAATTTGGCAGATGCACCTGTAAATCGCTATCCGACATCATATATTTGATATCGTCATACAAAAAAGTTAAATCATTAAAATATCGAACGTGATCTAAACATTCCCAATAAACCTGTTCGGCTTCAATGGGTTTGTCGGTTTGATACAGTAAACGCACGCGCGAAAGATATACGGGCGTTTTGGAAAAAGGCAGGTTCTGTTTTAACAGTTTGCGAAAAATGGAATCAGCCTCCGCGTAGCGCCCTGTCCTGCGGTATTTTTCGCCGAGAAAATAGACGTCATATTTTGTGTGGCGGCTATTAAGCCAAGTGATTTGATCGGAAACGCCCACAACGGATGAGTCGGCCATATCGGGATTGGTATAGATCAGAAAAAAGTCGTAGAACCTAAAAATATCTTTGGAAGCCTTTCTGGAATCGGGGTTGATCGTTAATTGTTTCAGGCATAAATCGATTGCCGAAACATAATCTCGTTGATAGAATTTTAAGTTGGCGTATTCATTGTAAACATCTTTGTAAGTGGAATCGATTTGAATTACTTTTAAAAAATGTTTTTTTGCCGATTTCCAGATAACCCAGCGAGAGACCGGATCGCGATAGCGTGCCCTTTCTCTATCGCAAATGCCAAGCTGATAATGACTGAAAATATCATTCGGATTAATATCAAGCGCTTTTACATACCAATCTTTGGATTCGTTATAATCTTGTTTGACAAAGTTGATATATCCTAATCCGATATAGGCGTCGCTTTTTTTGTCGTCTATCTTAACGGCATGTTTAAATATTTCTTCGGCTTTACTAAAGTTGCCTTTATTTAATTGTTGTATGGCTTTTTGTATTTCCTCTTGATATTCGGAATTGTCTTGCGCCATAGCGGAGGCCATAGAAACGGCAATAAATAATATCAAACTAAAAAGGATAACGATTATTCCGTTTTTCATTTAATTCCTCGATTAAAAATAAACTTAAATAATGCTTTTGTATTAATTCTTTCCATTTTCATCGCTCCTTAATTATATTTCGAACGATTATTGAGAATTATATGTCTTGTGTCGTTAATTATCAAACGAATAAGTTTTAATAACCCAGCTTTCAACCGGTTTACCGTTTTTTAATGCCGGTTTCCATAGCGATTTCATCGCGGCGGAAATCACTACGGATACATAAGCGCTGTCGGATAATGAACTCTTTTTAATATGACAGATTTCAACTTTGCCGTGTTTATCAATTTTAAGATTAAGCGTTATACGCCCGTTTATTCTATTTTTCGTATCTCTCGGAACTGTTTCGAGTATTTGTCTTGCTTCGGCATAAGTCTCATCCGTAGCGTCGTCGCCTAAACCGATATCTTCAGCGGAAATCGACGATTCTTCGAGCTCCACTTCGTCGATAATATCAATCTCATCGGAAGCGACCGGTATCGAAGGTCTTATGGGTCTTGGCTTTTTTTCTTTTTTTTGTATGGTCCTAGGAATTTCAATAATAGCGATTGCCTTGAACTTTACCACAGGAAGATCTTGTTTAAATATAGCGGTTCGGTCTGAAAAATAAAAACCCGCAATCAAAAGCGCCAGTGTTAAAATAAAGGCGTATTGAAGTATGCGCTTGTAATCTTGTTTTATTAAATATTTCCTCATTAATTCTACTTAGTCGGTAAAAAAAAAGATGATAAGTAATTGAAAATTTTGTA
>CAYRJN010000008.1:24894-40060 GCA_964424545.1 uncultured Calditrichaceae bacterium | reverse complement strand
TAAGTACGCACCATAATCATGCTTTCGGCGAAGCACGTGAAGACTGTCCGGCCTATATCCTAAATATCACCTTTCATAGCGCTAATCAGACGTCGTTCTCAACGCCGGGCATTGTTCAATTTTATAATCCCACATATATAAGCATTATCGATGAATTTTGCTCTTATAACGTATTTTACGTTTCCATCGCAGGACGTTCTCCACCGTCTATTTACACCGTTTAATTTTATTTATGTTTAAATCGAAGTCCAAGTCAGGCAAATAATATAGGTATTTTATATCTATTTATCCGTTCCCAAAACGACGAAAAGCGCGGTTATTTGAACCATACGTGAGCTTGAAGATTTCGCCTAGTATTGATGGTTATTTTTGTTGTTCAATTCAGCGCGCGAACGGAAGAAAAATCCATTCGTTTGAACCCGGATATTTCTTCTTTTGCGGATCATGAGGGAACATATGAACGATAGGTTTGTTATATTATCAATCCAATATACAAGATAAGCGGATTTTGCTCGGTTTAAACAAACAACTAATAAATGTTTCATAAACAAAAAAATAAAGGGAGAATTACCTTTATGTTTAAATCATCTTTATTTATTATTGCAATTTTGTTGACCGCCGTTACATTTTTATCGGCTCAAAAGGTAGCGCAAAAAGTATCAAGCGAAGATTCATTAAAGATAGAAATAGAAAAATTGGGAAAAAGATTACAGCTTTTGGAGACTAAAAACGAAGAAGACGCATTAAAAAAATTACGGGAAGATGCAAAAAAAACAGCCGAAGAAAAGCCCAATACAACAATAGCTCAAAAAACGTTTAAAAGCGGACAGCGCTCTCTTCAAGCCATCAATCCTGAAATCAGCGTTACCGGAGACGCTTACGCACAGGATGTTCTAAACGAAGACGGTTTTACACAAACAGCCCGCAGCGGCGCCTATTTTAGAGTTGTCGGTTTGCATATTCAAAGCAATCTTGACCCTTTTAGTTTGACTAAAATTACCATTGAGATAACGCCGGACGGCATCGAACTCGGGGAAGCGTATGTTACATGGAATAAACTTTTTGCTAACATCTCTCTAACAGCCGGTAAATTCCGGCAGCAGTTCGGCGTTTTAAACCGCTGGCATGTGCACTCACTCGACCAATTCAGCTTTCCACTTGCACTGAAAACGATCCTTGGGGATGAAGGATTGAATCAGATTGGAGTTTCCTTTAACTGGTTAATGCCTTCCCTTATTGCCCATAGCAATATGCTGACCGTAGAAATAACCAACGGGCAAAACGACCATCTTTTTTCCGGTGAAATGTTCAGTTTTCCGGCTCTATTAGCCCATTTTAAAAATTATTATGACCTGAACCAAAACACTTATCTCGAATGGGGCGTCAGCGCAATGAACGGTAAAAATAATTTAAAAGGCTATAACGAACAAGGCACAAAAATCATTGAAGCAAATCGCAATACTAATCTCGCCGGATTTGATTTAACCCTGTTTTGGGAGCCGATTAATCAGGCTCATTATCACTCTCTTTTATGGCGTTCCGAGCTGTATTATTTAAATAAGAAAATTGCTCCCGATACATCCTTAAAGGCCTGGGGAGGCTATTCTTATCTTGAATATAAATTTAATGAACGGCTTTTCGGCGGTGTTCGCTTAGATTATACTTTACCATATAAAATTGATAATAGCGGAGAATACATTTATGGAATTGTCCCTTATATTACCTGGTGGCAGAGCCATTGGGCTCGTTTTCGTTTGCAGTATAACTACACCAATGGAACACTCTTCAATCGTGCCGACCAAAAATTAAGACTACAGTTTACCTGGGCTATAGGCCCGCATAAACACGACCGTTATTGATTAGGAGACGAAAAAAAATGAAAAAATTTATTATCTTGTTTTATATAATGATACAATTTGGTTTTGCCGCCGATAAAATAAATGTGGTAACCACTTTAAGCACTTATGCTAATATTGCCGAATACATCGGCAAAGATAAAATTAATGTTCGGTATATTGTACCCGGAAATCAGGATCCGCATTTTGTCCGGCCCAAACCAAGTTATGCCGTTCTCTTAAATAAAGCGGACATTTTTGTTTCAACCGGTCTGGATTTAGAACTGTGGGCGCCTACCCTCGTTGATATGTCCAAAAATAATAAAATCCGTTCAGGACAGCCGGGATATGTAGCGGCAAATGACGGCATCAATCTCTTAGATAAACCGAATGTACTTTCGAGAAGCGAAGGCGGTTTGCACATTTACGGCAACCCTCATATCACCACCAATCCTCTGAATTTTAAAATGATCGCCGAAAATATTACCATAGGTCTTGAGAAAAACGATCCGCAAAACAGCGCTTTTTATCGCGCTAACCTTAAAACATTTCAATCAAAAATTGACAGTGCGGTTTTCGGACCGTCGTTGGTTAAATTAATGGGCGGAAAATTATTGACTAAGCTGGCAAATCAGGGCCAATTAATCGATTTTCTATCGCAAAAAAGTTATAAAGGTAAAAAATTGATTGTATATCTCGGCGGCTGGTTAAAAACGGGAATGATTTTTCGCGGTAAAAAGCTGGTCGGCTATCACAAAAACTGGATATATTTTCAGCGCTTATTCGGTGTGGAGTTTATTGATTATGTTGAACCGAAACCGGGCATTCCCCCCTCGCCCAAACATGTGGAAGAACTAATTCGGGAAATGCGCGAGAATAATGTGAAAGTGCTTTTTTCCGCCAACTATTTCAGCAAGAAACGGATTGATGAAATTTGCGAAAAAGTCGGCGCCGTATCGGTAATGGTTCCAATGGGAACCGGAACCACGACCGGGACACAAAATGTTTTTGGTCTTGTCGATTACTGGGTTAATCATTTAAAAAATGCTTTTTCCGGGCAATAATTTAAAGGCAAGGAGAAAGAAGCAAGATGTGAGAAGGAAAAATAACGGTATGGCAGAAAAAAATTGAAAATATACAGTATTCTATTTTTTTAATTCGACACAATAAAATTTTGAGGAAAAAATGGATTTAAGTTTATGGGACATTATGGCTCCGGCGTTTTTCGAGTGTTTAATTCTCGTGGGTATTCACTCCTATCTCGGATTGCATGTTATCCGCCGTAAAGTAATTTTTGTAGATCTGGCTTTGGCGCAGATCGCCGCACTCGGAACCACCGTCGGTTTTCTGTTCGGTATTATGCCCGGTTCCGCCGGCGCTTATTGGTTTTCGCTTTCGTTTGCCATACTCGGGGCGGCTATTTTTTCACTTTCCCGTTTTCGCAACGAAAAAATTCCGCAGGAAGCCATTATCGGACTAACTTATGCTATCGCCGCTTCCGTTGCCATTTTAGTTATCGACCGTGCGCCGCACGGCGCGGAACATATCAAAGAATTGTTAACCGGTAGTATTTTATGGGTTAAATGGTCGACAATCGCCTACGCTGCGGTGGTTTATCTCGCTGTTGGTGTTTTTCATTATATTTTCAGAGAAAAATTTATACTCATTTCCGAGAATCCTGATAAAGCTTATGAATCCGGTTTATCCGTACGTTTTTGGGATTTTCTCTTTTATATATCGTTCGGAATTGTTATTACCCATTCCGTCGGTACGGCCGGCGTATTGCTTGTTTTTGTATTTTTGGTAGTTCCCGCGGTAATTTCCATTATGATTACGGATGTTTTGTGGAAACAATTGTTAATCGGCTGGGGCATGGGATTGATTGTAAGTATCGGCGGATTATATGTTTCTTATCAGGCTGATTTGCCGAGCGGTCCGACGGTGGTGGCCTTTTACGGTATATTATTGATTATTGTTTCCTTAACGCTTTTTGTTGTAAGAGCGCAGGATAGAAGGACGGCATTAAAAAAATTGATTAGCGGCTTGATTGGTTTTATCGCGCTTGTTATTATGATTATTTTAATCGGCAAAAATTTAAAAACAAGGCATCGCTATCATCAAAAAGAGAATTTCTCGACTCATTCAAAGATGAAAACACCCACCGGCCTCGTTCGCAATCCATTAGACAGCCTGCAAATACTGTTTAATAACAACGGCGACACTGAAGATAAAATAGCCGTTGCCGTCCGGATTGCTGAATTTGACAAAAAAAATGCCCTGTTAAAATTAATAGACTTGCTACAACAATGTCAATACCCTTTTTTAAGAGAAGATATTATCAAAAAAATAAACAAAATCAGCGGAAAAACATTCAATTATAATACGGAAAAATCGGCAAAGAATGAGCAAAATAAAATTGTTTTATCAAAAATTAAAAAAATAGCTGAAAATCAACCGTAGGATTTAGATGGAAATTGCTATTCATATATCCATAAGATTGCCCCATAAATTGATACATGGAGCAATCTTAACTTTTTACACCGGCTACTATTGTATTTTATCCACTACTATCTTTTCAAGCAGATTGCCGTCAATATCAATCGCCCTGATTTCCGCCTTCTCCATTCCCACATCTACCGTCATATAATGATTAATTTTTTTATAAAAAACCGTTTCCGGCTGAGGGGCGTCGGTATTATAAAGTCCTGCGCCTCCGCCTGCCGTAACGATATAATTGGTTTTGCCGTGTTTGGCATGATGGTAATAATGATCATGTCCGTTAAAAACGGCCTGCACATGATGGCGTTCAAAAATATCGCCCCAGAATTTTCTTCTCTCTTTCGCTCCGGAGAGACGACTTTTTTTGATGCTGTAAAATGTAGGATGAAAGAAGACGAAAATAAAATCGGCTCCTTTATTCAAAGTTAACACATTTTCAAGCCATTTTTTCTCTTTGACTAAATAGGGTTTACCTATTTCGTTCCAAAATTTTTCCCGCGCTTCACCGTGCAAATATTCAGGCGTGTTATAATCCGGCCCCTCCATGTCCAAAATTACGAAAAGCGCATTGCCGACAGAGAAAAAATAGTAACGCTCATTCCCCGGCAGACTGAAAAAATTATAATAATTTTCGGAATCTTTCTCATGATTTCCGAGAACCGAGAAATAGGGTACATTGCGGATCAATTCTTTATTGATCTCAAAAAAATGTTCCCAATCGTTCATACTGTTGCCGTTACCCACCAAATCGCCCGTATTAACGACAAACAAGGGCTTTTCATCAATGATACGATTAACTATTCGCTGATGTATATCATGATTAGATCGCGTATCGCCCAAGACGCAAAAGCGAAAGGGCTGTGCTTTATCCGGAAACGTTGTAAACATTCCTTTTCCATCATCGCTGCCGTCGTTTAAAATATCGTAATTATAGGTCGTATTGCCTTCTAAACGGGCGACAATTGTTTTGTGCATCCGATAGCTGTTTACCGTATCAATTCGACCTTTAGCGTCTTTAAGAGTGGCTGTCCCGTCCTTAGTCGTCCAGCAAATCGTAACCCGATCATCGCTCATATTTTGTAAATATGGACCAAATGCAATCGTTTTCTTTTCAACCTTTTTATCGTCACAACTATTAAAAGCCGTTAAGATTAACAAAATCACCGCCAAAACGGACAAAGGTATTTTCCGCATAAATTGTACTCCTTATTTAAGCGTGTATAAATATTTACCTTCTATTATTTCATTTTCGATGTCCGGCCCCGACCAGCGGACTTCCAGCATATTCCCCCCTCCGGCTTGAAAGTAAACAAGTTTAAATGGAAAGAATCCCTTTTCAAGAGCTATTTGTCCTCTGCGCATGGTTGATCCGTGCAAGCCGTCATTATCAACAATCAATTTATTGTCTATAAAAAATTTAGATCCGTCATTAGACGTTATTGAAAATGTATAAACGCCTGTTTTCGGAATTTTAATAAAGCCCTTATATATCATTCCGAAATGCTCCGGCATCTTTTGCGAAGGAAATTTAAACAAATCAATAATTCCGCTGCTATTCGCTTTATAATCCATTAATTGCGCTGTGGAATCAATGCCTTGCGGCAGTAAATAATATTCAAACAATACGCCGTTTTTTACGGATTCAACCATGGCTCCTTTTAACGGCTTTTTTTTTATAAATCTTGCCGTAAAAGTCTTTCCCACGATTTTGTCGTTAAGGAACTCCCTTGCTTTCAGCGTACACTCTTTAGTGATTTCAAAGGGGCCTTTATAGATTGGCGATTTAAGAGTCGGCTCCATTCCGTCAATTGTATAATGAATTGCCGAACCGTCAAAATTACCTTTCAGTTGGACTTTTTTTTTATCTATAAATACATTCTCTCTAACAACACCTTTCAAACCGCTGACAAAATAATTGGCGCCGATCTGGTCAAACCGTAAATATTGTTTTCCCAATCTCAGGGAAAAATCATCATAATTTTTTAAATCTTTTTTTGTCCATACCACTTCGCATAAAGCGGTCATCCGCGGTAGCGTCATGTATTCAACATCCCGTGGAGTACATATATATTCCGTCCAGACATTGCCCTGCGCGCCAAGTATATGTTTTGCCTGTTCTTCATCCAATTCGTGTGGAACAGGTTCATAACTATAAACTTTTTCTGTGGACAGCAATCCGCCAATGGCTAAGGGCTCGTTTTGGGGATCTTCCTGATAATAATCAAAATAACAATAATCGGTCGGCGTCATTACCACATCATGATTTTGTCGCGCCGCTGCAATGCCGCCTTCTATACCGCGCCAGGACATCACCGCCGCATTAGGGGCTAATCCGCCTTCAAGTATTTCATCCCAGCCGATAATATGACGACCTTTGGAATTCAAAAACTTTTCTATGCGGGTAATAAAATAACTTTGCAGTTCATGCTCATCTTTTAAGCCCTCGTCCTTAATGCGTTTTTGGCATTTGGGACATTTTTCCCAACGGTCTTTTGGCGCTTCGTCTCCGCCGATATGAATCACTTTGGACGGAAACATATCCATTACCTCCGTGAGCACATTCTCCAAAAAGGTAAAAACGCTATCATTCCCTGCGCAGTAGATATCCTTGGATATGCCCCATGTTGTACGAACATGAAACGGCCCGCCCGTGCAGGATAATTCCGGATAAGCCGTTAAAGCCGCAACGGAATGGCCGGGCATTTCAATTTCAGGCACTACGGTTATATAACGATCGGCCGCGTATTTGACAATTTCGCGTACTTCATCTTGAGTATAAAAACCGCCGTATCGTTTACCGTCATATTTATTGGATCGTCCGGCATGGCCTACAATCGTTGAATCGCGATAGGCGCCGATCGTAGTCAGTTTGGGGTATTTTTTAATTTCAATACGCCAACCTTGATCTTCCGTCAAATGCCAATGGAAAGTATTAAATTTATGCATGGCGAGATAATCGATGTATTTTTTTATAAACGCTACCGGAAACATGTGCCTGCCTACGTCAAGATGCATACCGCGCCATTTAAAACGGGGTTCATCTTTAATATAGGCACCGGGCACGGTCCATTCCCGTAAACTGCTCTTTTTACCGGCATAAATCTGCTCCGGCATCAATTGGAATAACGTTTGCACAGCCCAAAATAATCCTGCGCCGTTTTCAGCCCGTAATTCAATCCTATCTTCATGCGCCAATAACTCATATCCCTCTTTTCCTAATTTTGGGTCGGCGCCCTTTTTAGTAATGACGATCGCCTTTTTCCCTTGAGGAATCTTTTTCGTAACGGGCAATAAAATACCGCTTGCCGTTCTGAAACGATCGCCAAAATATTCGGCAATCTTATTTAGTTCTTCGTCATTTTTATCCACTTTTATTACCGTATTTTCATCCAACACAAAAGATCCGGCCTCTCTTTTGGCTTCAAGCGGTCTGGGAATTATCGAAAAAACAGACTTTTCTTTAGGCTTACAAGAGTTCATCATTAACAAGCCTCCCAAAAATAGAATAATTAAAAGATTCTTCATGTCATACCTTTCTTCGATGATGTAAATAATTATATCCAGAATATTCATTCTTACAAAAATGCGCATTAAAGCAACAATACGCGGTGACGAATTAATCAAAACGGGCAGACTTTATTTAAAAGGTTAAAAATACGAAAAAAACCGTAAATTTCAAAAAAGGAAATTTCTGCCTTACACCGAGTTTCATATTTTTTAGCGCCTTCGGAGTGAATTCATTCTTTATTACAAATTGTGAGGATACGAATCAATCCTAAGCGGGCGTTATTCCCCCTCAAAACAGCGATTGAAGAGAGCTTAAAAATCAAATAACAAATATTCTTTATATGTTTAAAGGCTGTCGTTAAGCATGAAAATCGTTCCTTTGCGACTGAATGTGAGTTGAATGCCGCGCGGGCTCCTACGTCGCTCTCGGAACATATAGACAAAGACAAATATGCCGCCTTTATCAAGCTATTTGCATAGCTCTATACTTTGCGGTTTTATAAGAGTCATTAATAACGTTTTGTTATTCAAACAACTTGCGGTGACCTTTTTTTAATTTTGTTTTAAACGTTATAAATGAATCGGAGCCGCGTATGTTTATCCGTTTAAGTTCATAGGGCTTTTTAAAAGGCAGTCGGTTTAAACCGTTGCCAATGCGCAGCGCATATTTAATACCCGTTTTTTTCATCACTTCAAACATCTGCTCTCGTTTTATACTGTCTCTTTTGGGATAAGCGCCGTAAGGATAGGCTAGAACGGGTATGAATGGAATTTCATTTTTTTGTAGTATTGTCTTACATTTTTCAACATCGCGCTTTACGTCATTCGGACTCAGGTCGGAATAAGCTTTATGTTCATACGAATGCAGACCGAATTCGATATTCGGCAGCCGCGCCATTTCTCTCAAATCATCAAAAGACAGCAGCGCCTCTCCCCCGCCGTCCCACTCATTTTCACCTCCTATATAAGCGGCCGTTAAAAAGATCGTCGCTGGAAAGCCGTATTCACCCAATAGCGGCAGTAATAAATCTTTATTATTTTTATACCCGTCGTCAAAAGTGAGCAAAATGTATTTTTCGCTTGCTTTATCTCCAAAGGAATCGATCTCCATTAAGCGTTGAAATGATATGACTTCAAAACCTCCGTTCCTTATATAATCGAATTGTTTACGGAGGTAATCTACGGTAATGGAAAGTGAATCGTTTTGAGAGGGGGTTACTTTATGATACATCAGGATGGCTACGTTGCCCTTTGCCGGGATAAAACAGCTCCATTCAAAAATAAAATATAAACTGACGACAACAGCCGTTGTGATTAATATTATTATCATGGGAATCCATTCTATTGCAAAGGCGTTTTCGCCAAATTTCGCCAAAACATTTGTTACAAAGGGTCGATATAAACTTATTCTTCGGGTATCTTCATCTCAAGGAGTACAAAGGCATGCCAATATTTACCTTCTTTAATTCGTTCCTTTTTTATAAAAATACTATACATCATATCTTGTGTTTGATTATCCGATTCATTTTGCGCTTGCATTCCGCCGTTTTTTTGCAAATTGTTTTTTAGATTTCTTATTTTTTGCGCCATGATAATATGAGCAAGATGCTCGGCCTTGTCTTCGGCTATATCCGCTCTTTTTGAACGGGCATTAGCAACAACATAGATATATCCTTCGCGTTGAGGTACGTTCTCATACCATTCGGGCGCATTTTCAGGGATCGCTTCCGCGTTTTTTTCGATTTGAACGGCAGAATCTTCTACGGATGTCGACAGCGTATCAAGGGATTCCGGCTTTTTGTTATCTTTTTGTTCACAGGCAAACAGCAAAACAAAAATCATCAGGGAAATCGCACGATTCATTGTTGTACTCCCTTTTTTTAAATGAAATTATCAATAAAAGCGAATCCGCTGATAAAAAAGCTTAACAATCATTATCTAAATCAACCGACTCTTTTGATGCCATAGCAAGCGCCCTTCACGGGTAGAAGACACGGCGCTCTTCACAAGATTGCCACAATCCCGAAGCGCCGGCATGGCTCAATTTAGGTCTCATTTTTGCTTCGACGTTATATATTAAGCGCATCTTTAAAACGTTCAAAAATGCTTTTTCCCGAAGCGCCCTGCGGTTTCAGGTTTTCACTGACATCCAACTGCTGAATCAATTTCTTTTCTTCATGCGTTAAATGGGTTGGCACAACCACTTGAATTTGTACCAGCTGATCGCCCATACCCGAACCGTGCAAATGCGGAATGCCCTTATTGCGCATTCTTAATATTTTCCCCGATTGGGCGCCCGCAGGAATATTTAACTTTGCCTTTCCCGTCAATGTAGGTATTTCAACCGTGCCGCCAAGTGCCGCCTTAGGAAAGCTTAAGGGTAAAACCATAATCACATCATCGCCGTGACGTTCAAATATTTTATGCGGCAATTCTTCAATAACCACGATTAAATCGCCTGCAGGACCGCCGCGTAAACCGGCGTTGCCTTCGCCCTTAAGCGGAATGTAATTCCCTGTTGAAACGCCGGCCGGAACGTTAATTTCCACGGTCTTTTGTCCGCGCACCCGGCCATCCCCATGACAACTATGGCAAGGATTTTCAATAATTTGTCCCGAGCCGTGACAACGATTGCACGTGGCTACATTAACAAACTGCCCGAAAAGCGACTGCGATACCTGCCGAATTTCACCGCTTCCCCGACAGACGGGACACGATACCGTACGGCTATATTTTGCCGAGCCCGTTCCGTTACACTCTTCGCAAGGAACCTGCTTTTTAATTTTGATCTTTTTACTAACTCCGGTAGCGACCTCTTCAAGCGTCAATTTTAATTTAATCTGAATATCGGAACCTTTTCGGTTAGCTTGACGTCTGCGGCCGCTTCCGCCGCCTCCGCCGAATATATCGCCGAAACCGAATCCCTGCTCCATAAACTGACGCAAGGCGTCCGAAATATCAAAACCGCCCATATCAAAACCGCCGTATCCCGCTCCGCCGGCGCCACCCATATTATGACCGAAACGGTCATATTTTGCTCGTTTGTCGGGATCGGACAACACGGCGTAAGCTTCGGCCACTTCTTTAAACTTTGCCTCCGCCTGGGGATCGTCGGGATTTTTATCAGGATGATATTTCACAGCCAATTTACGATATGCTTTTTTTATCTCATCCGTCGAAGCGCCTTTATCAACGCCGAGAATCTCATAATAATCTCTTTTTGTGCTCATTTATCCACCTTATTTTGCAACCAATACCTGCGCATGTCTGATAACCTTATCATTCAACGTATATCCTTTTAAATGCTCTTCCGTAATATATCCGCTTTCATGCTCATCCGATTCAACCTGCATCAAAGCCTGATGTTTGTCGGGATCAAATTCCTCCCCTTTGGCCTTCATCTCTTTTAAACCTTGCTTTTCCAAAATAGACATTAGTTTTTTATAAACCAAGGCCACGCCCTCTTTCAAGGATTCGGTATTATCCGTCGTTTCCGCGTGTTCCAATGTCCGCGATAAATCGTCAATTACCGGTAAAAGTTCCGTGATCAATTTTTCATTTGCGTTGAGCAAAAGCTGCAAGGATTCTTTTTCGGTACGACGTTTATAGTTATCAAATTCCGCCGCCGTCCGTAAAAGCTGGTCCCTGAATTTTGCGGCCTCCTCTTCGGACTTTTTCAGCTTCTCTTCCAATTCTTTTATCTTTTTCGACTCCTTGGAAGCCGTTCTTTTTGTCTTCTTTTTTTCTTGTTTATTTGTCTCTTCCCGCGCCGATTTTTTAGGATTCTCGACGTTTTCTTTTTTATTTTTTTCTTTATCCATAATAGTCCTCTAATATTTATATATTTTTTTATTCTACTGTTTGGAATGCGTAATTTGCGCGCCCATTAACTTACCCGTGAAGATTAGATAATATTTCCACCTCAAAGTTACAGTTTATCAAATCTCTTTAAGGTGTTTAGCCAAACTCATACTACTGGCAATCATACCGATAACGGCCCCGGAAATAAGCAAAATAGCGTATATTTCATAGGCGTTGGTAATATAGGGATATATGTATCGCTTAATCAAAAGCGTCGCTCCGTATAACAAAAGCGAAGCAATGGAAGCACCCATAAGTCCTTCGATAAATCCTTCCACAATAAACGGGCGACGGATGATTGCCCGCGTAGCGCCAACCAATTTCATAATTTCGATCAGATCGCGGCGACCGTAAATGGTCAAACGGATTGTATTATATAGCAGCACAATGGAAATAATAATCAAAATCAAACCGGCGCCGGCCGCAACAGCATAAACAATGGTTATATAACGATCAATTATCGATAAAATTTCTTTTTGGTACTTTACCTCGTCCACGCCGTCAAATTCGGCAATCTCGGCGCTGAGCTTTTTTACAAAACTATAATTACGATAGCCTTTTTTTATTTTAACGGTACAGGAGGGGGGTAAAGGGTTAAAATTAAGCACTTCATAAATATTGCGTCCGAATTCTTTCCGAAAGCGTTTTGCCGCCTCCTCTTTGGAGATATAGGTTACTTTCTCCACGCCGTCCAAAGCGGCGATGTTCTTTTCGACAACCTTACCGTCTTTTACGGGCAGGTCGGCTTCTAGAAAAACTTCCAGCTCTATTTTTGAGCGCACATCGCCGATTATTTGATTGACGTTTAGGGAAAAAAGAAGAAAAACGCCGATGAGCAGATGAGCAAACGCCACCGACGATACCGTGATAATGGACGCCAGGCGTGCGCGTCTAATCCCGCGAACGCCTTCGATAAATGAAAACCAGAATTTCATTTTCTATTCAACGCCCCCTGATCAATGGCTATTTGCCGATGTGTATATTTTTGTAAAATCGAAGCGTCATGCGTGGCCATCAGCACCGCTGTCCCCTGCTTATTAATCCGTTCCAAAATATTCATAATCTCCACCGAGCTGGCATGATCCAAATTACCCGTAGGCTCGTCCGCAAGAATTATAATCGGATTATTAACGATGGCTCTCGCAATAGCCGCCCGCTGTTTTTCTCCGCCGGAGAGTTCATCAGGATATTGATTACGTTTATGGCTGAGATTGACTTCCGTTAAAACTTTTAATACTCTTCGTTTGATATCTTTTGCGCGCTCGCCGGCAATATGCAAACTAAACGCCACATTATCAAAAACGGTGCGATCGCTTAACAATTTAAAATCCTGAAATATCACCCCAATTCTGCGCCTTAGCATGGATACTTCTTTTCGGCGAATCTTAGCGGAGCTGTAACGATCCACCACCACCATTCCCGACGCGGGGAAAACATCCATATAAATCATGCGCAAGATGCTTGATTTTCCGGCGCCGCTCGGTCCGATCAAATAGGCGAATTCTCCTTTTACGATTCGAAAAGAGATATTATTCAAAATTCTTGTGCTATTGATATCTAGATTTACGTTATAAAACTCGATCATTTCCTATGCCCGGCAAACAAAATGGATTCTTTCCGAATATTGTGTCGCTTCAATGAATGTAAAATTATTAAATGCTTCAATGAGTTCAAAATTATTCTTGAAAATAATCTGTTTCCATTGCTCATTTTCACGTATTTTTTGTTTATGCAGCTCATGATATACTTTGCCGTCGGCAATGATCTCAAATTCATTGTACTGCATTTGTTCGTCTTTTCGATACCAGCTATGGCGTAAACACTCCGTACCGTTAAAATGGTCGCGCTCGGTATAATCGAGAAAAAATTCTTCGCAAGCATAAGGCGTTACAACATCAAAAATAAACAAACCGTCCTCTTTCAGCAATCGTTTTACTTCGCCGAATACTCTGACAATATCTTTATCGTCGATGATATAATTTATGGAATCATAGAGAATTAAGACAATATCAAAACTATTTTTTTTAAAAGGCGATGCTCCAAAATCCGCGCATACAAGCGGTACGCGTCGTAAGCTGCGTTTACGCCTGGCAACACGGAGCATAGGAAGAGAAATATCTACGCCGATTAAAGAGCGATTTTTAGCCTTTAAACTGCGCAGATGTTTTCCCGTTCCGCAGGAGAGATCGATTAAGCGCGAGACCGGTGCATTATAATAATCGAATAATCGCTCCACATACCCCGCCCAGCGTCGATAATGCACATGATGCATGATCTTATCATATATTTCGGCTAACTCTTCATAAGGACGCGACATAATTTTTGTTCTTAATAAAAATTATTGTAGTTTGTAAATATGGGTATCAAAGGCTTTATACGAATCCGTCAATTCACCGTTTACAATATCCACTTTTCGATTCTCTTGCAATACCTGTGCGCTTTTTAACTTTTGGGGTAGTCCTTTTAAGGTAACTTTTACGGGATTTTTATCGGAATTAACGGTCAGTAAATATATTTTCCCATCCACTCTTTTAGCGAGAATTTCAATGCCCGTATCGACGGAATAACCGAGCTCGTGATAGGCCTTATCTATTTTTAGATCATATTTCCTTGCGGATAGTACGACTTGCATTTGCGACAATTCCCGCGTTACTTTATACAAATTATCTATAAACTTACCGGGTTGCGGGGAATAGGACATACCCCAATAATTGATCCCTACAGCCCCGTGAACGATGGCGTCATAGGCCATAAAACGAGATTCCGCTAAAGTGGGATATAAAATCATTTTGGGATTACGTTCCTGCTCTTTTTTTAACGCTTCCCAGGCAAACCCCTGTAAAACGGCAAAAACCGGTCTGCCGGGCCCGGCTACTTTTCTCATCTTCTCCATATATTCCCCGACCTGACTGATATAAGAATTCAATAGATCGCCCTGCAGGCCGTCGTCATAAAGAGCATAAGTAGGCGTAATGCCGTGAGGAATTACCGGATAAACATCAACGGACGTTATATCCGTTGCAGGATTATATTTCTTTAATGTAGATATCAAATTAACAGGCCCATGATTGGTATAGATCAGATGCTTTTTGTCGATTGATTTAATGAGATTATAGGTTTCAATCATTGCTTTGGGCTTAATACGCATTTTTGCCGATTTCCAAGTAAAAGCCGGTTCGTCGGCAATTTCCCAACATAATAAAGCCGGATGATCTTTATAAACTTCAACCGTCTTTTTGATTCGCGCCCTGTCTTCCTGCGCATGATCCTCTCGTATAACGCCCGTACCGATCCATACCCGCAGTCCGTTTTTTTGCGCCTGATCCAATTGTTTTTTATCGGGGCTCACATGCACATAATAAAAACCGTTTTCTTTTAACGTAACAAAAGGCGTCTCTGTTTTCGGAAGATGATACGAACCGATAATAAAAGTTCTTTGCCCGTTAATCAGTAGCATACCGTCC
>CAYRJN010000008.1:0-24794 GCA_964424545.1 uncultured Calditrichaceae bacterium | reverse complement strand
ATGATACGAACCGATAATAAAAGTTCTTTGCCCGTTAATCAGTAGCATACCGTCCCCGTTTGTTTTATTTTCTATCGTATTCTTTTCGCAACCGATAAACATCAGTATCATAACAAAAAAAGCAAGATATATATTTTTCATACTTTTAACTCCAAAAAAATAGTTTATAAAACAGTTCTGATTATTACAACGAATCATATCCTTACCTCTCATATTATTGTCTGTGCCATTTAAAACCGGCATTTTTAACCTTTATTTTGTAAACACAATTTTTTTCATCTTCCGTTAAATATAAAGTCTTTAAATATGGACCGCCAAACTCAAGATTGCTGGGTTTTTTGCCGGGGGTTTTTACTTTTTGTAATATTTTACCTTGTGGAGAAATAACAAATAGCGTTGCGCTGCCGTAATGCGCTACATACATATTACCGACTATGTCAAAATCGATACCGTCAGGGTCGCCGCCCGGCAACTCAATAAAAACCGTTTTATTAACAAGACGATTATCATCCGTTATATCAAAAACCACAATGCGATCTTTCGTCGATTCGCACACATATAATTTTTTCTTATTCAAAGGCGATATACCGATACCGTTGGCAAATCCCAGATTATCGGCCACAAGCATTGTTTTATTTGTCCTAAAGTCATGATAAAAAACGCGCCCCTCCGTTTTTGCCGTATCATATTTCCCTGGATCGGTGAAATAGAGATTACCCTCCGCCGTAAGAGTCAGATCGTTGGGATTCACAAAAGGCTTATTTTCATATCCCGCAATTATTGTCTGCGCTTTTTTAGTTTGCGGATCAATTTTTATTATACGGCCTTTACCGAAATCGCAGGCAAGCAAAGCGTCGTTTCCGTCAACGATCATCCCGTTTGTTTTAGCGAAGGTACTGTCCGAGGCAAGCAGCAGCGTATCCGTTTTACCGTTTTCAATTCTCGAAATCCAATCGCCGTTGCAGTTGGAAATATACAATTTTCCGTCGTAATCCCAGGCGGGACCTTCGGGAAAGGACAAACCATCGGCAACTTTCTGCCATAGGGAAGCGATGATCAATTCCTGCTTACACGATAAACTCATCAATGACCAGAAAATGACTATCAAAAAAAGCAATTTGTTGATTTTCATACAATTTACTCCGTTCTCACAGAACATAATTTTGCAAAATAGATGAAATAAGCGTAAACTTTGGAATTCCGATACAATAAAATAATAATTGTGTTACAAACAACTTGCAATGTAATTGTAATGACGACGATAATAAAGTAAAACGCTGTTCATTTTAAAAATTTATCGGCAAAATAGAGATACTGCCGCCAATCAAATTCCGTCAAATCGTGTTTACCGCTGCGAATATGGTAGCCGATACGACTGAATATGGGATAATTAACGGCAGGCATTTCCCGCACGGCAAAACCGTCTGTTTTCAAAAGCCTATATACCGGCGCCGCATTAAAAGCCGAGAGGAATTCACCATTAGGGTCCGCCCAGCGATCTTCCCGAGCGCTAGCGATATAAACGGGTCTCGGCGCCATTAAGGCAATCAACAGATGCTGATCAAGGGGCAGTTCGTTCTCTTTATTATTATAGTGTTTGAAATTAGCGCAAAACCAATGAGGAAAATTTCTGTTTATCGCTTCTAAGGTTTCGCCAATGCGTCGTTTGGAAAGAGCCGCCCCGCCGCACCCGGAATCATTGGAAATAACCAAGGCAAAACGCCGATCGACAGCGCCTGCCCATAAAGCGGTTTTACCAAGTCTTGAATGTCCGATTACGGCCACGCGTTCGCCGTCGATATCTTCATCCATAATCAGATAATCCAGAATACGGCTGAGTCCCCAGGCCCAGGCGGCGATGGAACCCCATTCATCCGCATCCGGTTTATTTTGTCCATCGCGATAAAATAAAGGATGAACGCCGTTTTGAAAACCGTCGTCAAAATCGGGATCGATATCGCCGTAATGACAAGCAGCAAGAGCGTAACCCTTTTGCAAAATTTCCTTAAGGGGCCAGCGGTAACTTTTTAAACCCCGCGTCCGCTCTGTTGCTTTATGATCGTTGATGCCGTATTGTTTTGAATTTAAAATATAATTTTTCGTAATCGGAATATCTTTTTCCGTTGTTATCGATTGGTTGCCCATAAAATTGAGACCGAGAAAAGCAGGCGCAGGTCTCGTAACATTGTTCGGAATATAGAGCAATACATTTAACGTTATTGATCTGTTTTTATTATTTGTTAAGGTAATGGCGATTTGTTTTCGCGTCGCCAGACCGTCAAACGAATCTTTTTTTATGGAAACAATTTTATAATTCGCTTCGATTTTTGCCTCGGGAACTCTTCCGTAAACCTGAGATTCAAACAGATGCAATATTTCGGGACGACGTTTATTCCACCAGTCGGCGACGCTTTTAATAACTTTTCCGTCTGAGCATTGTAAAGGTTCGGGCAGCGTGTAGGCGGGAATCTTTGTTTCGTCATAGTTGGATTTTGCTGCTTGTGAAAACAAACCCTGACTGATGATTAAAAATAACAAAATATAATGAGTTTTCATTTTGGCCTCATATGAAAAAATAAATTGCAATAAAAAAAACAACTTATAAGATTCCCCAAAGGGATACCGGCCTAAGACTTAATCTATTGGGGAATAGACAGCTCTTCCGTCGATTCCAAATTTTTCATCAAATCGGCCTTATTAAAATAGGTCGGTTTAAAAACCGATTTGGAAAACAGTTTTTCCGTTTGATCGGTATAATGCGGCGACTCGGGATCATCGCTAACGCCCCAGGGCATTATGCTGTACGATTCAATCGGCTGCTTTAACGATACCACCATACAGCATGATTGCCCGCGACTTACATAAGTAACACCCGTTTTCGCGTTAAACCTGCCCCCTGCGGCTCTTAAAACGCTGATACCGTTGGAAAAGGAACCGCCGCTTACCGGCCAGCTTCTTTTATTGTCTCTTTTTATGCGCACCGTTTCACCCCAGGCGACATCAAAGCGACCGAACTTGTCTATAAGATATTTTTTAGAAAGCGCCAGCGCTTTTAACAATTTTTGCGGGTCGTTTGCAACTAATTTTTTATCGCCTTTCATTTGCGAATATTGTTTCAACCAAAAACGATAGAGCGCCGCCGATTTATTATCGGCGTCAAGTCGTCCGTTCCAGCTTTCGATCAAAGCAACGGCGTTTTTCAAATCGGGAAATGAACGGCCTTTTTTTTCATAGGCTTTTTTTAAAGCCTTTAGCCAAAATTCGTATCCGTCAACCGATGTGTCTAGGGCGATTTGTTTCGCCCGTTCCATTGTTAATTGCTTTTCCGCGCCGAGCAAACGTAAGGCGCTGCGCCCCCTCGGATTACTGCGATTTTGCGGATCGTTATAAATATAAGCGGGATATTTATCTTTGGTAAAAGGACTATTGGGCATCATCGTACCCGGCGAGATATTACAGTTTTGCATAAATCCGGTTTCGGGATTGGTAATCTGAATTAAATCTTGTGAAGAATGAATACCCTGCCACTCGCTTTTACTGGTATTGCCCGGCACGGGATAATCCCAATTGTATCCTGCGGGACGAATAGGTACGCGGCCTGTTCTCTGATAATATATATTTCCGTAAACGCTGGCAAACATAATATTTTGCGGCATTAACTGACACATGGACAGGGCATTTTTAAATTCGTCAAGATTTTTCGCTTTGTTCATGGCCAGCATCTGCTGCGCCACGCCCACTTCGTTTTGATACGATATTTTAACGGCATAAGCCTTTAAACCGTCTCTTTTTACGATAGGACCGTAATGACAGCGATCAATCGTCCGTTCAACATTTTTATAGCCGCCGTTTTTTAACTTCACTTTTATGATAACCTTTTCGCGTGTAATATCGCGCCATTTGCCGTCATATTTATATTGCAATTCATTCTGCGGATTAATATCCAGCTCATATACATCGGCGCAATCCGGGCCGCCTGTTGTCTGCGCCCATGAAATATATTCATTATGTCCGATACCGATAAAGGGCGTTCCCACAACGGCCATACCACAAACCTGCATATCGCCGGCATGCAGACGCGCCTCAAACCAACGACCGCTGGAGCCAAAGCTCAGATGGGGATCAAGCAAAGCGATCGGCGCGCCGGTGGCTGTGCGTTCCTTACTGACCGTCCATTCGTTGGAATGGTGCGGGGGCTGCGGTTTACGCGTACCGCGGTCAAGATCATCCATCGCCTGCCCCTCAGGCCAGCCCCAGATAAACGTTCTTCCCCAAGCAACGACATGCCATGGATAAAATTCCGGAGCCCAGTCCGGTACTTTTTCGGGATGATCCTGCATATATTTTTTAATACCGTCAACAAAGCGGCTAATCTGCTGCTGCACTTCCTCTGTCATCTCTCCGAATCTTTCGCGGCTCACCTGCGCATGACGATAAAGGCGCTGATGATAATCGGTATCCACATATTTTTCGCCGAATGCTTCGGCGAGCGTCCCCTCCGCCGTGCGAAACGATTTGAGAATTTGTTCCAAGCGATCTTCCGCCTGAGCATATCCGAATGCGAACGCAAGATCGTTTTCGTTATCGGCATAAATATGCACCACGCCCCATACATCCCGATATATATGCGCCTTTTGTTTTTTAGCGCAAGAATTGGTTAGTGCAACAGACAGTAAAACAATTACCAAAAGATATAAAGGTTTAACTTGAGGTTTAAAAGAATTCATGAATAGTCTCCGCTTGCATAGTTATTTCTCATATTTTATTCATGCTTATAAAGTAATACACATAAACTTGGACAAATTTCGAAAATTCGGAAAACAAATAATTCGCTGCAAATAGTTTAAATTTCAATATATTATTATAAACTTCACAAAGCTATTTCAAGCAATTCGTATTATTACTCCTTTCTCAATGCAAATCGGCGAGACTTGTCATCATTCTCCGGATCATTTCATTGGTATATGGTCCCATATAGGGTCCGAACCAGGACATCAGGCGCGTTTCATATTCATCCATGTGATAATAGCGCATAGGCAGAACATAACCGACATAAGCGCCGTTAAAGCTGGTAACAATCGCTTTATATCCTTTTTTATACATAGCGTTTTTATATAAAATCGTTGTTTCGCCGCTGAAATCGGCCGGCGCCGTCGCCCAGATTAAACCGTCAATCCGCGCCGCTTGAACATAAACATCGCCCACCGGCGGAAACAGTTTTTTCGCCAGATAAGGATTAAGACGAATACCGTCGGAGACGCGCACATGAAATTCCGGCAAATCCAGTTTTAAGGTTATATAAGCCAACCCGATATCGTTCTTTAGTTCCGTTGACGCGCCGTATTTTAAAACGCTGTCGGCCAAAGCTTCACCGATATAGCGCGGTTTTTCAAACTCTTTACCCTTACTTCGCGGACTATGGCTGCCGAGACTGCCGGCATAATAAACGGCCAGATCAAAACCGGCGCTTTCCAGTTTTCGCTGCCAATAGCCGGGATAGTCGCCGCTGATGTACATATTCCAGCCGCCGAGCGTCGTGGAGTGGGCGTCAAAGGAACCGAGCACAACGCTTCTACCCGAATTTTGCCGGCCAATTAGAAATACGAACTCCGTATCCTTTTCCCCCAGTTCGCCGATTAAACGATTATTGATAAAATCAGGCGCCTCAAAACTACCGCAGCCCACGGCGGCCGGCTGTAAATCGGCGAGCGCTTTTTCTATAGCCTGACTAAAACGTAATACCAGCCAGTAGACTACTTGCGGATTGGGTTTGCCCGCAAACTCCTCTCCCACATATCCTTCCGACCATGCGCCGACGCTGGAATGGGTATGGGTGGCAGAGAAAAAAAGCTGTTCGCGTTTAATCTTTATCTTTTCCTGAAGATTTTTTATAACACCATTACTCACTGACGGCGGTACAATCAACAGATCGGAACCGATGAAAATAACCGTTTTATCCTGCACTTTAACGGCTACGGCTTTTACAAATACGCTGTCGTGAATACCTTCCGCAGGCCGTCCTTTACGTTCGCCGAACCCGGCGAGCGGCAGGGCTTTAAAGGCGCCTTCGTAAGGATCGTCTTTTTCTGCATTGAGCCGCGGGGTTATGCTTACCTTGGCAAAACCGATTTGTGTTTCTCCTTGCGCCAGCGTTAGATTTTTTGTTATACTGTCCAAGCGCGCTTTAGTATGCGTATAATAGCCGCTTTCAATCCACGGCGTATAGTCCACATCTTCTAAAGCCCAGTATAAAACAGCAAGAAGAATGACGATTAGAGCGCCGATTATTCCGGCGCTTATTTTTAATAACTTTTTCATAATATTCCCCGCTTATTATCGTACGTAGTGTCAAAAGTCTATTGTAAATCTACTTGTAAAAATGATTAAGTTAACTCTTTAAGCCGGACATGTAAACCTGGCGTTTTACAATCCCTTAATCCCCTATTCTAAGAGGAGACTAATTTATCTACGTTGTTTATGCCTTAAAAAAATATTTTATGCTGATTACAATTTTTCCTCTTTTTCATACAACTATTGGCACACTATTATCTGACTGATTTCTGCAATCTACTTAAATCGGGTTTCTTCTCCGCTATTTTTAAAGACTGCGCATATAGAGCGTTCAAATCCCCTAAATTAATTTTTGACCCTTCCCGTATAAATATGGGAATTTGCGGCATCGGCGTTTTTACCGTAATGGTTTTGCCGCCATCATAAATTTTTTCCGGATGCCAGGCGTCGCGCCATTTTTCCCCGGCAGGCAGATAGAGACTGTGTTCGCTTTGTCCTTTTTGCCAAATGGCCGAAACCAATATATCATCGCCATATAAATAGGTCTGCCAATCCGTCCATGATTCCGATTGCTGCGGATAAACAAGAAATAGAGGACGAACTATGGGCATACCCGTTTCATGAGCCTCCTTGGCAAAGCGGTAACTGTAGTCCTGTAATTTTTCATGTATTTTTGCGTATAATCTCCAAACGGCAATCAATTTTTTATCATAATGTGGTTTTTTTTCCATATCCCAAAAGCCCCTGTTTTCCGTCGGACCGACTTCCATAATGGGAGAAAAACAGCTAAAAGCCAGCCAACGGGCCGTAACGTCTCTGTCAATATCGCCGCCCCAGTAGCCGCCGGTATCCGAACCCCATAAAGGATACCCCAAAACAGCGCTCCTCAATTGGGCAATAATAGCCGTTCTCAAACCTTCGGGAGGCGAGGCAATATCGCCGCCCCAAAATCCGGCATAACGGGAACTTCCCGTGTAGGCGGCGCGCGGCATCAAAAAGAAATCATCGCCATGTATTTTTTTGCTGATATCATACGTGGCTTTTACATACTCGACGGGATAATCATTCCTGATTTCTCTGGTTGTTCGACCATCATAAGCGCTGATATCACGCGACTCGGGAACAATTTCTTCCGAGCGGTCTAATTTAAACCCTTTAACGCCCATGTTCAACACTTTGGCCAGTCCTTCTTCCTGCCACCATTTCACGGCGGCTGGATTGGTAAAATCGATCAATACGCGTTTTCCGTTCATATCGGTTTGACCTTTTAAATTATACCCTTTCTTTTTGGCGGTTTCGGCCATCTCGCCCATCACCCACGGCGCAATCCACAATACAAATTTCATATCGTTTTTTTCAATCCATTTTATCATTTTACCCGCTTTGGGAAAACGTTGTGGATCCCATTCAAAATCGTCATAACCGGCCGGACCTTTTGCCCAGGGACGATCCACCCAATACACGCCGCAGGGAATATCATAAGCCTGCATCATCAACACATCTTCCACAACCTGACTGTTATAAGGCGCACGGACTCTTGTGCCGTCATAATACTTCGGCAGATTTTTATGATCGTCGCGCCAGCGCCACGGTTTAAAAATCCATTTCGGTGGCAAGACGGACGGCCCTGCTTCCATGGCATGTTTTTTTACCAAATCGGCAGGATTTTTATCCGTATATATTTTAAATTTGAATTGCGGACCTTCAAAGGTTATTTGCACCAAATCTTTTTCCGTTTTACAAAAATCAAAATGTCCCGGCCATGTTCCGTAAGCAAAAAAACCGTAACCGTGCGATGAAATGTAGAAAGGAGAATAAATTCCCAAAGTAGGCTTTATCAACATATCCACTTCCTGACCGCGTAAATCCATGGCCTCTTTAATTCCTTTTTTCCATGAATTTTTCTGATTACCGTCAACCGTTCGTTCATACAAACCGCTGAAGAATTCCGCTTTCTGCGCTTTGATATTTATGCCCCATCTCGTTATGTCGCTATTTTTATCCGAAGATAAGGTAAGGATATAATCATCGCCCTCTTTGTTCACTTTCAGCGTAACGGTGCGGCCGTCTTGCATTTTAAATTGATATTCACTGCCGTCCGATAAACTCTTATGCGATTCCGCTTTGTTAGGAAGGTAATGTTTTTGCGAATCTGCCACATAAAAAATCGCCCCGAAACGGTCACCATTGGCGGCGCTTATTTTTACGGGTTCTTTTAAGGCGTCGGATGTTAATTCAAGATTAAAATATTTACTTGATTGACAAGCGGTTAAAGATAAAAAGAAAACAACGACTGCAGACAATAACAAAAATTTATTCATTTCTTCCTCCTTTTATAATGATCATCAATGTATAAAACATAGCTTCACAACTTATTCCCAAAAAATGACCTTGATATACCTGCCCCTTCGATGATTCCGCGCGGCCGACATCGCAATAACAATGATATACATTTTCTCATCCTGTCTCTATATTTTTTATGCCTGCGCCAAATACATCAGACAAGGCTTCATGTATGGAGCAACCATATTTCACGTTTTGGAAAACAAAAAATTCTCAACAAAGATACCAATTAGTCAATCAAGCCGTAATAACGGCCTTCCCAATAGGCCAGCAGCCAGAAAACGCCGCTACTTTCCGTGTGCCCGCCGTCGCCTTGTACAGCCGCCCAGGGATTTTTATCCCAACGCATAACGCCTCGTTCGCTCAGCGGAAGCAAACGGCTGGTTTCTCTATCCTCTAATATCGGTGAATGAGTCAAACTAATATCTTCCCTGCGGCTGTTATCCACGCGCCAGCGAATTAAATCCAGAGGATTATCGCGTAAAACGAACATCGATCGCTCATACTTGAAACGATTACCGGCAAAAGCGTTATAAAAAAAATAAAAGAACGGACTATCGTCATTTTTCAAAGCGTTATACCAATTATCAAGGCTTTTACGATAGAGCTGTTTTAATTGAGGATCATCTTCATGCATCACTAAAGCGGCATAGGCCAACAACAGAAGCTCATCGTCAATATGGGTGCGCCAAGCAGGCATTAAGCTTTTAGCGCCGACAATATGGTCGCGATAATGATATTTATCTAATAATTCGTAATAGGCATGCTGATATTTTTGTTTTCCGCTTACATGATAAGCCAATTTGAGATAAGATAATATTTCAATGGTATTAATCCCCTGTTCCGGCGCCCAATCTGGGTTATCGTTAAGATAGTGCGGGGCCCAAACACCCCAGCTGGTATGCGTTCCGTCCATTCCGATTAGAGTATAATCGCCTTTCATAATATAATCGACTACTTTTAAAATATGATCGCGAACGCGCGCTTTCTCTTTACCTTCTGCTACCAAGTTATAATAAAAGAGATAGCCGTACATGTGGCCGGTGATTTCATCGCTGCTGGTATCCCCTTTCCAACGCCATTTACCGTCCTCGGACAGATACCAATGGCGCGCATATCGTTTTGCCCGCGAATTAGCCGCAAATTTTTCCGCCCATTCTCGATCGCTGACACTTCTATTGGGATCGGCCATCCTTTCCCAATTCACGGGAATGACCGTTCTCGCTACAAAACCGTCTATTGGAGTAACCTCTTCCAAATATTTTAAAAACTCAAAGGCTTTACGCGCTTTTTCTTTCGCATCCGCCGATTTTGTTACCGCATAACGGTAAGACTCCATCGCCAAATACATTCCGGTATACTGCCCGTCGTTATCGTCATCCATCGGCTCGTAAGAGCTTAAATCGCCCGGAATTTTCAAGCGGCATTTTTCCACAATATAGGGCGGCCGTACATGACGTTTCATACAGATGTCATAATAATAAGCGGCCTTTTCAGCTAAGGTCATTGATCTTTTTTTAATGGCGCTAACGCCGCCTGCAGTGGCAATCCAGGCAGTGCCTTTACCGTCAAAGGCGATGTCATGCACCTCGTCATTCAACAACCAGCGTCGGCTGTGCCTTAACGACCATGTTTTGCCGTCATAGCGCGCAGCTCCCATATTAGTTCCAACCCACATCACCCCGTCCGGGGCACACCGTACAACGCTAATCCATACAGAGGGCAAGCCGTCTTCGGGAGTGATCGAAGCGATTCGTTTATTGCCCTCGTAAACTGTAATTCCGCCAAGACCGCCTATCCATAAGCGGCCGTCTTTAGTAAAATCGAGTCCATATATATCGCTACTCAATAAGGCTTTTTCATCCTGATATAATTTGATTTTATTTCCCGTAACGTGATAAATGCCTCGGCCTCCGGCCACGTAATAATCGCTGTTCTTCCCCTGAATTACACGGCGTATTGAACGGGAAATAGGCAAATCAAAAGATTCTGCCCGACCGTCTTTAATACGCCACTGACCGTAAGGCCCAAAAGCGACAATACGCTCCTTCATCTCTGTAATTGCTGTTATGGGACCTTTTACATTTTCTATTTTTCGAAGCGTTCTATTTTCCCCTCGATCAACAACATACAAACCGTTCCATATTCCCAGCCACACCCGGCCTTTTGAGTCCGCCAAAGCCGCGTATGCCGGACCTTGCGCCTTTTTTCCCAACGCCGTTTTCCACTCTTTTTGCCCATTTTTAAGCATAAAAACACCGCCTTTAGCGCAAGCCCAAACATTATCGTCACGGTCAACGATAATAGCGCGGACATTGTTATCATGCGCGTTGCCCCTAATGGGATAGGCTTCGTGATATTCCTGAATAAAAGGCTCGTCCTTAACGCCGGCCATAGCGACAGATAAGGAAAGGAATAAAATGCAAAGATTAATAAACAATATTTTTTTTACCAATTTGCCCACCTATAAAATTAATCGTCTATAAAAGTCAAAGTTTTATTTTTTATTTGGCCATTTTTTCCGCATCGGCAAAAACTTGATTCATATCAAATTCAATGAATTGGCGGTCATAGGCCGCCAGCGGGCCGCTTTCGTCGTCCGCTTTAGCATTGGCCACCCAGATTTTCATAGCCGTTAAATCATAGACAACCGTTTGCAAATCGCCCGTACCAACAGATGTTACGATATCGTTAATAGTGACTTCGGCATTAATACGGCCGTAATACTCAACCAGCTTATCATGCAGAGGGCCGTCATAGGAGGGCACATCCCAGCTCATCCCCCAGTATACAACATCTTCGATCCGCCGATGAGTAGGTGTTACCGGCTCCAGATTATCCCAATTAATAACATTACATAGCGTATGCGAAGCCTGAAAACCACGCAAATATCCTAATTCTCCATCGCCGATCCCATAGAGTAATGATGTTGTTCTTGCGGCATTTTTTATACGCTTAATTGATTCATCTAAGCTTTTATCATATTGCAAAACATCGCGTAATAAAAACATAAAGGGAATACCGGCAAAAGTATCGTCTTCTTTATTGTAATCATCCCCTATTTCGCTGATGGCGAGACGTTCCTTGCTGATCCCCGAAATACAGCCCACAATGCCGGCCCAGGTAATATTGGCAAAAGGATGGCCTTCATCGGGCACATAAACGACAATTACCGGATATTTTTGAATGTTGGCTTCCGTTTCGTAATCAAGACTGCGCAATTGATAAAGATGGCCATCAGCAGCGGTCGCCTTGCCCCAGGCGCCGAACAAACTGCAGTGCCACTCGCCTGCTTCTCCAATCATATTGGCTCTGATCACATCCTGCAAGGTCATTCCGCTGCCATCGGCAATCCCTTTCATTTCATCTATAAAATATGGCGCAATAAAGGGTTTCGTTTGTGCATAAACAGCATCCAGCGCTTCAACCGACTGACCTGATTTCCGTACCATTAATTCGGTTATATGCGTGAGATGGGCGACAATTTCATCCTTTAAGAGTTCTCCGTATGCTTTACCCATTTCATAAGGCGTTCCCCAAACGGTTAGAACGAATGTTTTATCTTCTCCCTCGCCGGCAATGGCCAAACTGCCGTGTTCCGTATTCTTTAATTTTTCAATTTTTGCTTTTACAATTTTCTCACTCTTTTTGGGTGCTGTTTTTTCGGCTTCTTTTTTCCCGCAGGAAAAATGTAGCAGCGTCAGTGCGCTTAACAGGATAAAAGCTATTTTTTTTAATTGCATGATAATACTCCTTTATAATTATTTATATGTTCGCTCATTTCGGCAGATAATGGTATGATTCTCCCCAGGTCATTAAAAGCAAAGGATAATCAGATTTTTTTAGCTCCGGATAGGTCAATTCAAGGAATTCCGAATCGCCCCAAAAGGGCACGCGGTCGTCAACAGGATGACCCAATTCGTTTTCATGTCCGGGAATAACCAATTGCGGATCAAAGCCTTTTACAATTCTGTAGATTTCATTGGTCCAGCAAGGCGGCATTAAAACATCAATATGATGATTCTTATGAACATTATCTATCCAGTCGTAATCAACCATAAAATCGCCTTCGTTGATCTGGTCGCCCATTTGACAAAAAGAGAGTCCTTCGGGTGTAAAAACCAATGCAACGTTATTTTCCGTTTTTCCCATCTGATGCCCGGGATAGACAACCACCTTCAGCTCTTTCTTGCCGTTTTTAATTTCTAATTTCTGCATTAATTCGGCGTCTCTTTTTAAATGGGTTATTTGTGGATAAATATCCTTATTTTCCCAGACCTGCGGTAGGGCTACTACCGGTTTCCCCTGCTCAATAAAGGCTTTTGCCACGCCCATATCCACATGATCGTAATGTTTATGGCTGATAAATAAAAGATCACATTGCCGGACAAAGCGCTGCATTATTTCATCGGACAACGCGAAATTTTTTGAGCGGGAACTATTACCGCGCACCAAATCAAAAGCAAGCGTCACTGTTTTAGTACGAATAATAAACCCCATATTATACAATTTCCAGATCATAGCGCCTTGTTTAACTTTTGTATTTTCAAGCTGATTAAGCACGTTTTCCATTCTTTGATGAAAAAAATCCTGTACGGGCATTCTAAAGGCGGCATAGGGGTCATGAAGTACGGCATCCAACAGCAGCAATGCCAAATAACGTTCCCGCTGTAAAGGATAACGCGGCGGATAGTCGCTTAAAGAGCGATTGATCTCGATCAGGAACGCTTTATCCTGTCGATTTATATACAAGTTACCTTTTTCATCAAGATTGGGGTCTATGTTTTTTTGTTGCTGCGCCGAAAGCTCATGGAAAGAAAAAACAACTACCATCAATAGGAAGAGAACTATTTTTTGCACGATAATTTATCCCATATTTTTTTCAAAATTTTAAGATAGGCAAACGTGTGCCTATTTTCAAGCTAATATCGGCCTGCCGCAAGGTTAATTTTATAATATCGGCATTTTTTACATTATTTTTACTTTGCCGGGTAAAACTTTTAGAAAATATTCAATTTAAAACAGGGCATTACAAATGGATTGATCAAAAAGATAAGGGAACAATAGGGTTTGTTTTAATTTTCTATGGTCAATCAATACGACAAAAATGTGCATTTAATTTTAAGAATATTTTGAAAATTATTGATTTTTATTCTAAGTTGAAAAAGTTTAAACACAAAGGATTATTCATGTCATATCAAAGCGATAAAACAATAACGCCCATTTTATCGGAAAAAAGCGAAAGCGAGATGCCCATTCTCAGTTTTAAAATACTACAAAATTTAATGCGCTACCGCATTCGAACCATATTACTCGTATCCAGTTTGTACGATCTCTATATGTTTGAAGAGGACGGTCGTCTATATGAAATGGTGCGCAAAGAATATCAGGGACTTAACTTAAGCCAAACTCCCGAAATCATTCGTATTTCCAGCGGGAAAGAAGCGCTTAAACTGCTTAAAAAAGAAGCGTTTGATCTCGTTTTGACTACCCTGCATATCGAGGAAATTTCCTCTGTGCGAATGGCAAAACGCATAAAGGAGAATTTTAATATTCCCGTTGTTTTGCTTGCGTACGACAATCGTGAGCTGATTGATATGATGTCGGGAAAGGAATCTTCCATATTCGATCAGGTTTTTATGTGGACAGGCGATTTCCGTATTATTGTCACCATTATAAAATATCTCGAAGACCGCGCTAATGTTAAGCCGGACACCAAATTAGTCGGTGTGCAAACAATTATTTTAATAGAAGATAACATCCGATTCTACTCTTCTTATCTGCCCCTTTTATACGGCGAAATATTGGCTCAGACGCAGAATTTAATCAACGAAGGCATTAATTTACGCGATAAATTTTTACGCATGCGCGCACGACCTAAAATTTTATTCTGTACCAATTATGAAGAAGCATGGAGCTATTTTGAAAAATACGAGGAACATATTCTCGGTATTATATCGGACATTAATTTTTATAAAAACGGTAAAAAAGATCCCAAAGCCGGTTTTAAATTTGCAAAGAATGTAAAAAAGCGACACAGCGATATATCCGTATTGCTGCAATCCACCGACCCGAAAAACAGAGAAAAGGCGGAAGAGCTGGGCGCTTCTTTTTTACTAAAGGGTTCGCCGACTTTATTAAACGAGCTGAAAAAATTCATTCGCCGCAATTTCGGTTTCGGTGATTTTGTATTTCGCGACGCCGAAGGCAATGAAGTGGCAAGGGCAAAAGATTTAACAGCGCTGGAGAATCTATTAAAAACCGTCCCCGCAGAAATTGTCAAATACCATTCATTGCATAATCATTTTTCCATTTGGCTGAAGGCAAGAACGGAATTTTGGCTGGCCGAAAAATTACGTCCACAGAAATGGTCGGATTTCAAAACGCTCGAAGATTTGCGCGACAGTCTTGTCGAATCTTTGGAAACCTATCGAAAATCACGGCAAAAGGGCGTTATCTTAGACTTCAAAAAAGATACGTTCGACCCTGAAATAGATTTTTCACGTATCGGCGGGGGATCGCTCGGCGGAAAAGCGCGGGGCCTTAATTTTTTAAATATGCTCATCGCCAATCATCATATGCAATATAATTTTCAGGATATAATCGTGGATGTGCCGCCGGGCGTTGTTTTGGGAACCGACGCTTTCGACGCTTTCATGAACGAAAACGATCTCTGGGATTTTGCGCTTAACTGCAACGATAATTACGCTATTTTGAAAAAATTTGTAGAAGCTGAAAAATTCCCTAAAGAAATTATGGAAGGTTTATCGGCTTTTATTGATCTGATGAAAACACCGCTAGCTATTCGATCTTCCAGCCTTTTGGAAGATTCGCAATACCATCCTTTTGCAGGCGTCTATGATACGTATATGATTCCCAATAAGAATCCAGACACGGCGGAAAGACTTAACGAACTAATTATAGCCATTAAAAAAGTCTACGCTTCTACTTACTATAAACACGCTAAAGATTATATCAACGCCACCTCTTTTCGCCATGAAGAGGAAAAAATGGCGGTTATCATTCAAAAAATGATCGGCACTCAATACGGCACACGTTTCTATCCTACTTTTTCCGGCGTAGCCAAATCATACAATTTTTATCCCTTGCCGCCGCAATCTGCTGAAGACGGCATCGTAGCCGTGGCGCTGGGTCTGGGACGGATTATTGTGGAAGGAGGCAATTGTCTTAAATTCTCGCCGAGGCATCCCAATCATTTACAGAATATTTCAGGCTTAAAAGATATCCTCAATAATAATCAGCAAAAATTTTATGCTCTTGATATGACTTCAAACCTTTCTACAATAATAAATCAGGAAGATTTAACGCTACGACGTTACAATCTAAAAGATGCGGAACAAGACGGCGTCCTTTACTATATTGCTTCCACCTATTCCTACGAAAATAACGCCCTTTATGACGGCATATCGCGTCAGGGCGCCAGAATCCTCACTTTTGCTCCCATTTTAAAATATAAAATATTTCCTCTTCCCGACATTTTAAACCTATTATTGGATATGGGAAGCCGAGGAATGGGCAGCCCCATTGAAATCGAATTTGCCGTAAATATTTCCAAAGAAAAAGGCAAAGCAAGCGAATTCAGCGTGCTGCAAATGAGACCGCTGGCTCTTAAACAGAGTTTGGAAAAGATGGATTTGACCGTTGAAGATGAGGATCATATTCTTTGTCACAGTCCTAAAGTGCTCGGTCACGGCGCTATCGACGATATCTACGATATTATTTTTGTGGATTACCACTTATATAATAGGGCAAAAAGTAGAGAAGCTGCAGAGGAAATCAGCGATTTTAATACAAAATTACGCGCTCAAAAACGTCCCTACCTGCTAATCGGCGTCGGACGTTGGGGATCGGCTGATCCATGGCTGGGTATTCCCGTTACCTGGGATCAGATTTCCGGAGCTAAGACAATAGTGGAAAGCAGTTTTAAGGATTTTATGGTAGAACCCTCGCAAGGGTCGCATTTTTTCCATAATATCACATCATTTATGGTGGGATATTTTACGGTCAATGCGTTTAAGGAGGAGGGCTTTGTAGACTGGGACTGGCTATTAAAACAACCCGCCGTAGAAACAAAAATCTACAGTAAACATATTCGTTTCGACGAACCGGTTATAGTAAAGATGAACGGGAAAGAAAATAAGGGGATCATAATTAAACCGGGAAATGGAAAATAGTAGGTAATAAGTAAAAAATACAAACAAAAACCGTGTAGATCATCCAATCAGCGTCATTAACGTTTCGTTCTACTAAATCGTTCGACATTAATATGTCACAGATGACATGGATTTTAGGTTCAAAACCGATAGAGATATCTCTTATATTTTTAGTATCGGAATTATTGAATAATGAAAATATAGCAACGCTTAGCCCCTAAGACAAAGGCTTCGCGCCTACAAACATTGTCAAGCCGGACAGGCCTCTTTTACGGTGACGGTTTTAATCTATTTTTCTATTTGTGTAATTCAACATTAATTACTTTGCAGAACTATGTTCTTCTTAGTGCGCATCGTTGTAGAAAAAAATGAGAAGTAAAAAAGAAGCAAGCCCGCAATTTTGTCATTGCAAGACCGCGCAAGCCGAAGAGAAATCATGAAAGCTAAAAATTTACATCAATACGTCTAGTCGGCCGCTTCACCGACAAATTGCAAGGTTATTTCACGATGACGGGGCCGGTTATCAAAATCAATGAATATTATTTGCTGCCAGGTTCCCAATACCAAACGGCCGTTAATCACAGGCGCCATAAAGGATGTGCCCATCATGGTTGAGCGCAAATGCGCATAGCCGTTGCCGTCGTGCCATGCTTGATCATGATGATAATTTTTATTCATGGGAGCGATCTTTTCAAGCATTTCCGGAATATCCTGCAGAAGACCCGGTTCATATTCAACGGTGCTGATTGCCGCAGTCGAACCGTTTATGGCAATTAACAGATGTCCGTTTTTTAAACCGTTATCGCGCACAAAACGATCCACCTGCGGTGTGATGTTATGAATGTCATTTAATCCCTTGGTGGATAATTCAATAAAATCCGAACGAACGACCATCATAATTTTCTCCACAATTGTTTATTGATGCTGAAATAAGGCTCGCCATACGATTAACACAAATCAGTGCAAAGCACATTAAATTTTTAACAACAGCGCCTCTACAAAAGAGAGCAAAGGTTTATTTTTATCTCCGAAAAGCGCTAAGCTGTCCACGGCTGTTTTACCGTATTTTTTAGCATATTCAACCGCTTTGTCATAACCGAGCAATTTCACAAAATTGATATTCTCTTTTTCTGCGTCTTCTTTAATGATCTTCTCTTTTTGGGTTTCAATAATATCTTCTTTGATACGAAAGGCAAAACTAACGTTTTCGGCAAATGTTTCCAAAGCCTTTTGCTCCTCTTGCGCCGCTTTGGCCGCAATGGAAACGATTCTTGCCGCGGCAACAAAAAGCGCCGCCGTTTTTTTACGAGTGATAAACTCGATCACTTCAAAATCGACATTTTTTCGGCGCAATTTCATATCCACATATTCACCGGCCGTTAACCCGTTAATTCCAAACGCCTGACTGACGACATTCAATATTTTTTCCCGCTCTTCAACGTCTAACTGCACATCGGATAACACCAGTTGATTGGCGTCGGACAGCAACGTAATACAGGAACAAAGCGCCACATCCTGTCCGAATACCACATGATTGGCCGGTTTACCGCGTCTCAACTGAGAATCATCCATATAGGGCAGATCGCCCATTATCAACGAAGCCGTATGCACCATTTCCAACGCACAAGCGCTGCCGAGCAGTTTTTTTTCGGGAATATTGTACAGTTCACCCAGTAAGAATGTAAAGATCGCCCTAAAACGTTTCCCGTCTTCGAGAGAATAATAAATCGATTTGATTAAACCGTCTAACAACGGCTGCTCGCTTTCGCGATACAGGCGCAATTTGTCGTCAACCAAATGCTTCAGACTTTGGTATTTTGTGTAAAAATCAAATATTTTGTCCATGGGACGTTCCTTTTTTTATATTATCGTGAATAAAAACATAAACATAGCTTCTCTAAGTAATTAATTAAGAAGTACGAATAGAATCGTCAACGTGTCATTTCTTTGAAAGAAAGAATCTGAATATAGACAATAGTAAGATTTGGATTCCCGATAGAAACATTCGGGAATGACAATGAGGAGAATGTAGAAACGGCAACAAAAAAGTCCAACATTGTCATTCTCAGATAAATTGGAGAATCTAAAATACGGCCTATGTGAACTATATATATTTTCAAAATTAAAGTAATACAAAAATATATGAAAATGTCCGAAATAGGTTATTTTTGAAATTCCGATACAATCAATTAACAATTTGAATATTATGATAAAAATTTATTTAGACGCTCATAAAGATTCAAGATACTCCCAGCGTTCATAAAGCTTAGGCAGCTCTTGATCTATCTCAGCCATCCTTTCCTTTAGAATTATAATCGCCGCTCTGTCGCGATAAACATCGGGATCAGACATTTTCACATAAATATTGCTCTGCTCCTTTTCTATGGACTCGATTAAAAAGGGCAGCTTGTCCAGCTCCTGTTTCTCTCTAAAGGATATTTTCTTTTTCTGTTTTTTCCGTTTTTCCTCTTTGTATCGCTCTCTTTTAATGCTATTTGGCGCTCTGTTTTCCACCGGCTGTTTTTTCATCTTCTGTGCCAGCCAATCGTCATAGCCGCCGACATACTCTTTTACCTCGCCATCACCGCTAAATACAAGAACAGAAGTAACCACATTATTCAGAAACATTCGGTCATGTGAAATCAACAATACGGTTCCTTTGAAATTCACAAGCAGCTCTTCCAACAGCTCTAAGGTTTCAGCATCAAGATCATTGGTTGGTTCGTCAAAAACCAGCAGATTTGCCGGTTGGGTAAAAAGTTTCGCCAACAGCAGACGGTTCCGTTCCCCGCCGGATAACTGTTTTACAGGACTTTTTGCTCTCTCCGGGGTAAACAAAAAATCCTGAAGATAACTGATAATGTGTTTATTTACGCCGTTGACACTCACGATATTACCATTAGGCAGAACATTCTCCCAAACCGTTTTTTCCTCTTCGAGCTGCTCTCTCAACTGGTCAAAATAGGCCGTCTGAATATTACTTCCCCGCTTAATAACACCGCTATCGGGATTACGTTTATCCAAAAGCAAGCTCACCAAGGTCGTTTTCCCGCATCCGTTCGGACCGATAATTCCGATCTTATCGCCCCGCGTGATTAATATGTTGAAATCCTTAATAAGCGGTTTGGCGTCATAGCTGTAAGAAAGATTATCTACCTCCAATACCAGCTTCCCGGACATTTGAGCATCATGAAGTGTCATGGAAACAGTACCATCTCTGTTGCGGCGTTTCTTTCGCTCTTCACGCATCTTTAATAAGGCCCGCACTCGGCCTTCATTCCGGGTACGCCGGGCTTTAATACCCCTTCGAATCCAAATCTCCTCTTGTGCCATTTTCTTATCAAAATTGGCGCGCTCTTTCTCTTCGGCATCAAGAACCGCTTCCTTCCTTTGCAAGAATGTTTCATAATCGCAGGCCCAATCAAATAATTTCCCCCTGTCTAATTCTATGATTCGGGTTGCCAGTTTTTTTAGCAGCATTCGATCATGGGTAACAAAAAGCAGGGTAATATTATAACGCAGCAGGTATTCTTCCAACCATGAAATGGTTTCGATATCCATGTGATTAGTCGGTTCATCCAACAGGAGAAGGTCGGGTTCGGAGACCAGAGCAGACGCTAAAAAGACACGACGTTTTTGTCCCCCTGAAAGCTGTTCATATTCCCAATCCGTTTTAATATTCATTCGGGATGTAATCTTTTCAATCTCTTCAAAAGCATGCCACACATTGTGGGTATCCAGATCGGAATGTAAATTATTTAAATTGCTGTGATCCGCATTATCCGATTGAGCATCCTCATGATATTTCAGGAGCAGTTCGCCGCGCTTACCGAGACCTTTGGCGATTACTGAAAAAACGGTTCCCTGCAAATCCTGCGGAATCTGCTGTGAGAAGTAAGAAATTTTAATACCCGGATCTTTCTGAACAACGCCGCTATCGGGCTTAATTTCCCCGTTGATGATTTTCATCATTGTTGATTTACCAACGCCATTACGCCCCAACAAACAGACACGCTGCTTCTTTTCAATCCGCAGATTGACATCATCCAACAGCTTTTCGCCGCCAAAGGCGATGCTGATATTTTGTAACGTGATTATAGCCATAAATATAAAATTAATTAATGCAATTTATTAATATCTTCGTCGTTAATTTTTTGTTCCCGGAAGTCGCGGGGCACATTTACCCGATACACAAAACATCTGGGTTTGTTCTTGTTATGCCATCTATTCCCTTGACATCATATACACGTTGTAATATTTTCTAAACTGTCCTTTTTGATAATACAAGCGTTTACCATCCCCCGACAGAGAAGGAGAAGATATATTTACCAAACTATCGTTTTCCACAGGAATTGAAATCAGGGACGCTTCAGCGAAAGGCAAACTCGTCTTTTCTCTTTTGGCATAAAACATTCTTGCTTTAAATAATCCCTGAAGATTATAGCGGATAAAAAACAATTCCAAACCGTCTTTGGAAAGCTCGGCATAGCACTCGTTAAATTCCGATGTATTGATATTTTTGAATATTTCATCCGTATTTTCAGCGAGATTAAATAGATCGCCGCTTTTAAACGCTAAAATCAAATCCGTATCATATTCAAAGTAACTTTCATCAAACATAACGCTGGTTGCCAGCAAACGCTTACCGTCATAAGATATATTTACATCAAAGTTTACATCCAGAGTATCAGGACTAATAATTGTACCGCTGACATGACGTACGTTATCAACAATATTATTGCTAAACGAGCCTGTAAAGATCGTTGCATTTTTGGTTGTTTCAAGATCGCGTCGTGAAATGAAGTAAAAATTATTCAAAGAGTCCATTGTAGGACAGAAATCGCTGTGTTCGTTTCCTATCCGTGGTAATTCTCCGATAAAATTAAACGTGATATCATCTATCTTTTCCGCATAAAATATACTCATAAACCCTTTTTGATTATAATCATCAAAGAAAAGATATTTATCGTCTTTTGTAATAAACGGATCTCTAACATCGCCCGGATATCCGATAATGTTTACTTTTTTTTCGTCATGAAATCCGGATATGTTTTCATCCGGGTTGGTTGACATATCATTATTGCATTTAATCAATAAAACAGATAAAATAATTAGGAAAATAAACTGTCTTTTCATGATATTAATCCTCATATTTAATAATTGAATACTATGTTTTTCCAAGGTTTGAATTTAAATAAAATTGTAGAAAAAAATCTATTCACGTAAAAAAAGTCCCTCCCTTTTATTTCCACGCATAGAGCACTGTAAAACCAAATATATAACCTCTTCGTGAGCTCTGTGTTCTTCGTGGTTTAACCGATCTTTTTTTTATTTTCAACCACGAAGCCCTCGAAGAGCACGAAGAAAAAATTTAATTATGATTTTTTCATAACGGAAATATCCGGAACCCAACAGCATAAAAAACAAAGCTGTCCTTTCGATCCCGCACGGGTAGGAGAGAAATCATAAAGGCAAAACAGATCTAAAATCACCCACTTTTTGGGAATAGTATATTTTTAAGATTTCTCCACGGCATCCCGGACAGCCGGGATTACGGTTGAAATGACAATTTTATGGCGTTATACTACAATAGCCTTAATTTCCTCTTTATTCCCACGCCTAAAGCTATGTAAAGCCAAATATAAAACCTCTTCGTGAGCTCTGTGTTCTTCGTGGTTTAACCGATCTTTTTTTTATTTTCAACCACGAAGCCCTCGAAGAGCACGAAGAAAAAATTTAATTATGATTTTTTCACAACATGGATCTGCTGAACGAAACAGGGTAAAAGCACAACAAAACCACTTTTAAATAATCTTCAAACAATCCTGTCGAAATTACGGTCATTGCGAGCATCCCGCCTTTTTGGGATGCGCGGCAATCCCTGTCATTATACCAACATTCCACGCATGGAATTTCTTTGTCCGAAACGCTTGGTTCATTCCCTTTAAATCTTAAACCACAAAGCGCTGTAAAACCAAATATAAAACCTCTTCGTGAGCTCTGTGTTCTTCGTGGTTTAACCGATTTTTTTTATTTTCAACCACGAAGCCCTCGAAGAGTACGAAGAAAAAAATTAATTATGATTTTTTCATAACGGAAAAGCCCCTTTTTTTGGCAGGTGATCAAAATCCTAACCCGAATAAACCCCAATAAAAAAAGAGACTGATAGCTAAGCAATTATTATTTACTCACTCAAAATACGAATGAACCATATTATTAGATGAATCATTTGTTCTGAACAAGTTTTATTTCTAAACGGAATCCAAGAGCCTCTGCATATTTCTTAATTGTCGATAGAGAAGGAGAATGCTTTCCACTTGTTAAAGAAGATTCTAATCTTGTAATTGCAGGAGCTTTAGTACCCATTCGTTTTGCAATTTGAGCTTGACTCAAGCCTGTTTTTTGACGAGCATGCAACATTGCTCTTAGAAGTGCAAATTCAGGTTCTAAGGATTTATATTCAGCATTAACGCCTTTTCGGTTTAATGCTTTTTCTTTAAGTTTACTATGATTCATTTTCTTTCACCTCTTTTAATCTTGACATTGCAAGTTTTAATTCCTTTTTAGGAATTTTCTGAGACTTTTTGATAAAAATATGGAGCATAAAAATCTTTTTATTTATAACCGTACAATAAAATACCCTCGCAATTCCCTCTTTACTCTTAATACGAAGTTCGAATAGTCCATCTTTCATGGCTTTAGTATGTGGAGTTCCCAGATTCGGGCCAAATTCCAACATCAAGTCAGTCAAGCGTAAGTATCTTGCAAGTAATCCATCGGGTAAACCAAGTACAGATTTTTCAACGTTGTCACTGTAGTATTTGATTCTCCAGCTCATAGACGAAAGATAACATATTTGTTACTATAAATCAAATATAAAACATTCAAATAAGCGCTTAAATAAATCGTTTTCAAAATTACTTCCATTGCAATCCCGGCCTTTGGGGAATAGCAATCTATATCGTTGTGCCCACCTTCCACGCATGAGATTGCTTTATCCGAAACGCTTGGATCATTTTCTTTAAATCTTAAACCACGAAGCGCTATAAAGACCAATATAAATACTCTTCGTGAGCTCTGTGTTCTTCGTGGTTTAACCGATTTTTTTTATTTTCAACCACGAAGCGCTCGGAAATCACAAAGAAGTAAAATTTTCCATCTCTCTTTTGTCCCCGTCCTAAAGGATGAACTAACACGCTTTAAAAAATATTTTCGATGGGGCTTCGCCCCATACCCCGAATAGCCAAATAGCCAAATAGTCAATCCCTGAGCAACCGTACGCTAAAGCCGTAGCGCTCAGTGTAGTTGAGGCGGTAAACGTCTGAATTACCGTAATTCAGGGCGCGGCGCCAGGCGCTACCACTATAGCGCTGCGTAGCTGACCAATAGTCGGCCTCGCGACCGACACCGATGAACGTTCCATCGTAGTGACGGGAACCGCCCGGAAGGGCTGTGAAGCCGCTTTCGTTCGTTCCGTTGCCATTATTATACCAGCCGCTGGTTGCTTTTAACTTGCTGCCTTCGTCCGTGCCGCGCCGGCCTGTATTATCAGCATCGGATTGACTCATACCAAGGTACATTTCCAACTCTTTCCACTCTTCATCCGTAGGCACGTGCCAGCCTTCCGGGGCTATATTGCGGCTATCTACTGCCGCATACCAATTATATAATAATCCGTATGTAGCAATATTCCCATCGTCATTATTATAGGCGCACCAAGCGCCTGTGCTTAACCCTGCCCATTCCGTATTATCCGTTACATTGGGAATGGCGTCGCCGTTGCGGTAGTGGGTGACCTTTAAATTTTCGGTCATCCACCATTGAGCGCCTATCGTTACCGTCTTATATACATTGCCGTCTATATCGGTTACGGTTCCATGTTCTATTTTAGTGAATAGGATTTTAACTTCAGCCGCGCTTGAATAATATTTGTTCGAAATAGTCCATCTTAATATATACCAGGTATTTAATTTACCACTAAAAACG
>CAYRJN010000007.1:0-41243 GCA_964424545.1 uncultured Calditrichaceae bacterium | reverse complement strand
TAGACAAATATTATTTTGATTTATTTAATATTTGCGAGATGCGTCGTGAAAGCATTTGGATCGTATAAGGTTTTGCTAAAAAGTTAAAATCTTCTTTGGCTAATCCCTTTATTATTATTTTTTTATCCGTGTACCCGGAAGAGAATAAAACCGGAATATCAATGTCTAAGTCTTTCATTTTTTGATAAAGCTCAGCACCGCCGATACCCGGCATCACCACATCGCTTAAAATGAGATCAAATTGGTAATCTTGATTTTTTAAATATTCCAGCGCCTCAAAACCGTTTTCGGCCTCAACAACCTTATAACCGAGAAAAATAAGAGCGTCCTTGGCAAATTGGCGTACTTCATGATCGTCTTCCACAAGAAGGATTTTACCCGAACCATGTATCATCGTTTCTTGAGGAAGAATGGGAGATTCTTCTTCCGCTTTTGTTTCGTCATAAGGCCAAAATATTTTAATGGTTGTGCCACTGTTAGGTTCCGAATAAACATAAATACTGCCGTTGTTTTGCTTAACTATGCCGTAAACCGTTGCCATACCTAATCCCGTCCCCTGATCGACAGACTTAGTCGTATAAAAGGGTTCAAAAATTTTCTCTGAAACCTCTTTCGTCATCCCAACGCCGTTATCCGTCACCGTAAGCACAATATGCGGGCCGTCGGAACTTTCGAGATGATTTTGTAAAAATGTTTTATCAAGATATTGTTGATTGGTTTCGATGATAATCATTTTTATGACATCATCTTTTTTTAACTCATTGAGCGCGTCTCTGGCATTCAAAGTCAGATTCATTATTATTTGCTCAATTTGATTTTTATCGGCCTTAATCAAGGGAATTTCTTTTTTAAGATTATACTTGATACGAATATCTTCACCCGTCAATTTTTGTAGCATATCTTTCATATTCACAATGACGTCATTGATATTAATTATTTTGGGCCTTATCAATTGTTTACGGCTAAAGGCCAGAAGTTGTTTTGTCAGATTGCTGGCTCTTTGACTTCCTTTTTGAATTTCTTTGATATTTTTATACAGAAAATGATTTTTATCAATTTTGTTGAGGGATAACTCGCAATATCCTAAAATAGCCGTTAAAATATTATTAAAATCATGGGCGATACCGCCGCTTAATTTTCCTATCGATTCGAGTTTCTGAATTTTTGACAATTGATGTTCCAAGTGTAATTTTTCCTGCTCGGCTCGTTTCTGTTCCGATATATCCACATTAAGGGTTAAAACGGCCACTATTTCGCCGTTTTTATCTATTATCGGCTGAGCCGCGCGCAAGATACTACGCTTGGTTCCATCCTTACAAACCATTATTATTTCCGCATTTTGTGGTTTTCCGCCGATAATAACCGGCCATTTTTTCTTAAATACCTTTCTTGATTCTTCATCAATAAAATTGGCAATCGACTTACCAAGCATTTCCTCTTTTTGATAACCGAGCATGGTAGCGGAGTTAGGACTGCAATTAATGATAATCCCGTTTCTATCCAACACCTCACCGCCGTAAGGCAAAAGATTAAAAAGAGTGTTATATCTTAATTCGCTTTTACGAATAATTTCCTCATAACGTTTCCTTTCGCTTATATCCTGAACAATACAAATATAGGCTCTGATTTTATCGTCTTCCATAAGGTGCGACCCGAAAACATCCACTTCAATCTCTTTTTTCTCTTTGGTTAAAATTGTAGTTTCAATATTTTCGTTAGGATAATCCTGTAAAAATTCCATAATCGGATAGTGAGGAAAAAGTTTTTTTAGGGGATATCTTATAAGTTCCGATTCCATATAACCGCTTAATTTATGGGCGGCTGTATTCGTTTTTTCAATAGAAGAATCCGTTTTTACCACAAACAACGCATTCGGCATGGATTGGACAATATTATCAATATAATTTTTCGAAACCGTTGTGCTTTGAAGATTTTTGGCCATTATTCCGATAGCTCTGATCAAATCGCCCAACTCATCCTTACGATTGGTTTTTAAACTAAATTCAAAATTTCCCTTGCCGATATTATAAGCAACCTTGGTAACATCGGTAATCAAATTACCGATTATTGAAGATAAGTAGTAGGCTATTAACGTTGCGAGAAGCAGTATAAAAAGTGTAATGATGAGGATGTTTTTTGTCGTTTGTTTTTGGATATTATAAACCTTCTCTAATGAAAAAGTTATATATATATAGCCTAAAATAGTTCCGTCAGCCAATTCAACAGGATTTCCTACAAAGAGTTTTTGATTTTTGCTTATGGAGGTATAACGGTTTTTTGACAAAACCCGTTCTTTCAACTCGTCATAAACCTGTTCCATTTCATCTTGTTGCATACCCAAATTTAAAATCAAAATATGAGATGTGTCCACAACCGTAATGGAAAGAATTTCAGGGTTTGTTTCGAGAACGCTTAAGTGAAGACGCATGGCATAAATATCAAAAAGATACAGATCGTCCGATATAGACAGCGAAACCATATCCGTAATATTGCGCGCATCTTCATTGAAAGATTCCAATAAATTTTGCTTACCGATGGATATGGAATAAAAAGCGGTTGTTACGCCGACAATAATTATTACCAACGAGGTCAATAAAAGCGACTTGTTTTTTAAATTAAATTTCATTTTATATAATCTGAGTAATATTTTATAATAACTTTTCTATAAGATTCCACTAAACGATAGCAATCGTCGGGTAAGATATCAATCTTAGCCGTATTCTGATAAGCCTTTAATATTCCACGGCCCTCTTTATTTTCATGCATGTGAGTCATTAAATCTATTATTTTATCCAATAAGGACTGCGGTAAATCTTTTCTAAAACTTATCAAATGTCTCGGAATAAGACGGGATTTATATAAAATATTCAGTGTATCGGGATTATTTTTTGAAAAGCGTAGATAACTCGGATAATCCATTGCCCCCGCTTTTGCAATCCCCCTTAAAACCCAAAAAAAGGTATTTTCATCGGAACTTGAAAAGATATATTTAATTACGTCGGGAGAATTGTTTCCCGGGTTATTTTTATATTCTTCAAGTTTATATCCTTTTTCGAGCAACATTGTTTTAGGAATAAAATAACCCGTTGTCGACACGGGATGATCAAAAACAAATTTCACCCCTTTTAACTCATTTAAATCCTTTATACTTTTTTGTGAAATGATAACGGATGAATATTGCGAAACACCGTTTTTCCAACGCCTCAGCAATATTTTACTGCCTGTTGAAAAATTTACCAGCAAGGTAGGAAAAACACTTTCAAAAAAGATATCAACTTTTCCGTTTTTCATATATTGAGCCATTGTTTTGGCATCGCTTGTAGTAATAACCTTACCGTCTGTAATACCTTCATCCCGTAAATGGCGCGCCAAATATTTTACCAGTGGACTCATCTTTTTTATATCTTTTGTAGGGTTAATTCCTAAGGTTCCAATGGTTAGATTTTTTGCTGGCGATGGTATGGCGATAAAGACTATGCTCAAAAAGAAAATTATATTTGTTTTTAATTTTTTAATCGACATAATTTTTTTCCCGAGTTTTATTGTCTTTATGTGAAATATAAAATATTAATCATAAATTTAAAAGAAAATAATTTAAGTTCAGAAAATTTTTCACAAACATGAAAAACAAGCGATCACCATCGCAGCTCCAGTTGGTAAAAATTACTAAGCCCAAAAAACCATAACAAATTATTTCCGTTTTATAGTTCAGCCGCTAAACCATCCCTCCCACGCTCTTTGGCTAATATATTTACAAAATATTTGACTCTGTGATAGAATGAAGAAATGACCAAGTTAAATTAAAGAAAAAAAGGACATATAAATCGTATATGTCCTTTTATAAATTAATTTTATTTAGGCGGTTATTTCCTCTTTTTTATAGCCGCCCTTCATTTTATCCCTAAAATATAATATGCCGAAAACCACGGTAAGGATCAACGAAAGGGGCACTACATAGCGGAAGGAAATTTTTCCAGCGTAGTTCTCCGCCGGCCCCAAAAGTTCTTTGGCATGTTTAGCCGACGAAGCCTCGGGATTAGCCGCTATAGCGCTGCGCATTGCATTGGCGGTAGCGATGGGAGGTAATATTCCCGTCTTTTCTTTTTCATCAAGAACTTTTTCTGCCGCCTCAATGGCAACTTTATAATCATTTCCTGTTTTTCCTTTGGCCTGAGCCATTAACTCAGGATAAGTATCGATAATTTCATGCATCACGACGATAGTTTTCTCTTCAGGCAATTTATCCGGTAAATAAGTATCAGCAATTTTTCCCATGACGGGTGAAGTTACCAAACCGACAATTATGGTTCCAATACCACCGACCAATGCGAGAGCCAACGCACCTCCTTTCGGCACTCTTTCCGATGTAATGCCTAACATGGTCGGCCAAAAATAGCAAACGCCAAGAGCAAACACGGTTCCCGCGGCAATTGCGCTTAATAAGGTATCCGTATAGCTCAGCCAATACAGTCCGATGCCGCTGATTATAGCCGATAGAAAAAGAATTCCGGTCGGAGCTAATTTATGGACAAAAGGGCCGGCATAATAGCGCATAACGGCCATCAAAAGATTGATCCAGACCAACACCAAAATGCCCGGGATTCCCGCCGATTCCAATACTGCCGGTATCCAACGATTGGGACCTAATTCGACGGAAGCCGTCATCATCATAGCGAAAAAGATCAGCCAGAAAAAAGGCCTTAACAAGGTACCTTTGATCATATCCTTATTCGATACACCGGATTGAACGCGTTCGGTAGCCGGAAATTTTTGTCCCAAAAAAATCAACCCGTAAATAACGGTTGGAATTAAAATTACCAACAGTTTTAACTGCCATGATGTAATTCCTGCATTATCCATGAAATAAGCAATCAAACCGCCGATAGCAATACCGCCTGGAAACCAAACATGAAATTTATTGAGCATTTCCGTTTTGCGATCCGGGTAAATAGTGGTAACGAGTGGATTAGCCGCCGCCTCCACAAGACCGTTTCCAAAGGCGAGAATCAATGCGCCGATAAACAGTGTTGTAAATCCGGATGCAAAAACCATGGTTAAAACGCCGATAAAATGCCCCACAAAAGCCAAACGGAAAATTAATTTCATTCCCAGAACATCACAAAGGGGTCCAAAAATAAAAATAGATATGGCAAAGCCCCAAAGAGCGGCTCCTCCGACCCAGCCGATTTCCGCATTAGTCAATACAAAATGTTCTTTCATTGCTCCCATGGTAGCGCCTACCATGGCAAAAGCGACAGACGTCGCAATCAAGGCAAAGCTACTTCCGAGAAACAAACGTTTTGCATTGGCCACGCCGTTATGCTGATCATTAGACATAAATACCCTCCTTCAATTTAACAAGCAGTTTGTACAAACATATAATACTTAACTCGGATTATATCCGATAAACGAGCCTCTTTTACCCGCCTCGAAAGCGGGACTCCATCTGTTTTTTTCAGTTTAGCAATAATTCTTTAATTTTTATGTTACGGAACCAAAGCGGATGACCATGGTACTGCAAACCGATATGACCCTCTCTCGGAAAATCTTTTAAAGCCGTATTAAATTTGTTTTTTGTGCCGTCGGGATTTTTGTGCGGCTCCGTCCATTGATCCAAATCCATGTTTATAATTTGTACGCCGTTAAGCACAACATAAATTTTATTGGCTTTACAAACGATTGTATAGCGGTTCCATTCACCGGGCTTCTTTACCACATTTTTACGGGGAGAAAGACAATCGTAAATAGCCCCGCACTGCCCGTGTTTACTACCGTCTCCGCTTTCATGAATCTGAACTTCTATGGAAGTTTGAACATAATTCTTCAGGTCGCCGGCGCGCAAAAAAACGCCGCTGTTTGCTTTGGGAGACAACTTAAAATCAACATTCAAGATAAAATCGCCGTATTTTTCCTTTGTCCAAATATAACTGTCGCCAATAATAGCAAGCACATCGTTTTCATCAAATTTCCAGCTTCCTTTCTTATAAATGGCATTTGACAGATCTTCTGCAAACAGATTTTTCCAACCGGATGGATCCAATTTAGCGGCAATACCATCAAAAAATCGGATACACCGACGAACATCCGGCATCGAATTCAACCAATTATATTCATATTCAATGGGAAAAACGCCTTTGAATCCCATTTTATGTAATTGATACAACAATTCTTTCGTCTTACCGACGCCTTGGCCCCAAATCACATCATGAGATTTCTTATCGCCGAATTTTTCAACATCGCCAAAATGAAAACTGATGATACGACCATCTAATTTCTTGATCGCTTCAGCCGGATCAATTCCGGAACGAATCCAATGCCCCACATCGGCGCAGGCTCCGATACGTTTGCTGCGTCCTTTGGTGACTTCCAATATTTTATCGGGATTCCAATAATGTGAAGGCTTGGGATGATTATGAATAGCCACATTTATACCATACTCATCGCACAATTTTTCTATCAAATCAAACTCATTTTCTTTCGGTTCCGAAACGATGGTTTCAATACCCATATCTTTCGCAAAATCAAATACTTTTCGGGCGCCGGTTTCGTCAGCCGGTATACGGATAACGCCGAAATTAACTAACCGCATACCCTTTTCTTCAAGCAGATTCTTAATTTCAGCGCGCTTTTCCGACGAAAGTTCCGGCCCGATCTTCACCTCCGGTTCGTCCTTGCTGTAAGATTGCCCCGGATAGGCTTCAACCCAATCGATACCGAGCGCTGCGGTTTTATCAACGGCTTCCTTAAACGTATATTTATGAAATGTCCATAACTGCATACCAAGACGCCAGCTTTTAGATACGTCTGTGGGCGCATGCGTTTTATATTCTCCCGCCTGAGCAATAGGCGTAAACAAAAAAGACAGAATGATTAATAACGAAGGGAACATCTTTTTAAAAAATGGGTTACGCGTCATATTCTTCTCCATTAAAAGCTTAAAGGTGAGTTATAATTTATCGGAATTCATCATTTCTCCCCAAATCATATTGCAAGACAATATTATTAAAATAAGGGAAGAATTATATCAGCTTAAAACAAATAGCCAATTTTTATGGGAATAGAAAATTAAAAAGAATAAATCCTCCTTTTATCTTACGGAGGATTTATTCCGAATTAATCGGATAGAAATATTAAAGTTCCCATCCTTTTCTGTATCTGCGACCCAAAAATTCATTGGCTTCTGGAAGGTTGGTGATCTCGCCTATTTCACCGTCCCATTCAAGAATAGTATTTTTATCCTGAACGCGTACGGCTACATTTCCCAACATCATCGTTTCGACCAATTTGGATGAGTATTCCCATCTCGTAGTCGATTGTTTGCCTTCTTTTATCGCCTTAATCCATTCTTGCATAATACCGGGAGAACGCGGAATGGTTTTTTCCGGTTTTTTATATTCCTTCATTTTACTTTCAGGCAATAATCGCGGAGAATTGCCGTAGCATCCGTGCATTAGGGCGCCTTTATCGCCAATATAGAGCACACCACCGTCGCCGTCGCCCATTTTACGTCCGGCTTCGATAAATTCCGGTCTTTCCGGCATTAATCCGCCGTCATACCAAATCAGTTTTACGGGAGGCATATTCCCTCTCGCAGGAAATGTGTAAGTAATCTTTTCCGCAACCGGCCAGGATTCTCCGTTAAATTTTGTGGAGCTGGCTTGAATGGTTTCGGGATATTCCAACTTTAAAGCCCAATAAGGATGATCGAAAATATGCGCGCCCATATCTCCGAGAGCGCCGGTTCCGAAATCTACCCAAGCGCGCCATGACCAAGGCGCATAAGCGGGATTATAAGGACGCCAAGGCGCCGGACCGATCCATTGGTTCCAATCCATGGTTGGAGGAACGGAAACAATTTCCGTCGGCCGATCCATCCCTGTTTTCCAAACGGGACGATTTGTCCAACAATACACTTCGCGCACATCGCCGATAGCGCCATCCCAGATCCATTCGCAGGTTAAACGCCCGCCTTCGCCGGCATGTCCCTGATTGCCCATTTGCGTTACAAGCTTAGGGTGTTTGCGCGCTTCTTCACGCATTAAGCGCGCTTCGGCAACCGAGTGTGTGAGCGGTTTTTGTACAAACACATGTTTTCCCATTCGCAAAGCGGTTATGGCCGCAAAGGTATGGAAATGATCGGGCGTACTGACGGTAACGGCATCGATGCTTTTTTCTTTATCCAACATCACTCTAAAATCTTTATATTTTTTCGCCTTAGGATATTCGGCATAGGTTTTAGCTGCGCGTTCGTCGTCAACGTCGCAAAGAGCGACAATATTCTCCGTACTGGCTGCCTTTATATCGGAATGACCTTTACCGCCCGCTCCGATTGCGGCGATATTTAACTTGTCGCTCGGCGGCACAATGCCTTTTCCGCCTAATACGTGTCGTGGCACAATTGTAAATGCCGCAGTAGCCGCCGCCCCGGTGGATATAAATTTCCGGCGCGATATCTTTTCGGATTTTTTGCCTTGCATGAAAATACTCCTTTACAGATTTATAATTAACTTTCCGTGATTTTTTCCAAACGTTTGATAGTTTCGGCCATACCGCGGACCGTATGGTAAAAAACTTTCCAGTTTGTCCCCATATAATCCCAAATCAAATCGCCGTTCCTCTCTGTTAAGGCAAACCATTCACCCTGATCCCAATTGATCATTTTTGTAAAAACAAAATCATGTATATTTTTATAGGCTTTTAAATATTTTTCATCTTTAGTAAACAAATAGGCGTCTAAAAAACCGATCATGGCCTCGGCCTGCTGCCAAAATTCTTTGGTTTTTTCCGTTGCTTCGCCGTTACGGTGTCCTTCAACATATAAACCGCCGTATTCCCAATCAACACCGTGGACAAACGTGTGTTCATATACCGGTACGACTCGGTCGCGGCTTTGTTCCCTCGGAATTCCCAAAATATCTTGTGCATGCAAATAAAGCCAGGTAAACTCAATATTATGACCATAAGAAGTTATATCCGGAGATTTGTCGTCTTCGTCAAACCTGTCCCGTCCCCAAACGGTATCGAGTTCGACATTGTTTATGGGTTCCCATTTGTCGGTAAACATGGCGATACCCGTACCCGTTTTAGGCTCAATCATTTTTTCAAAAATCAAATCAATTACATCTTCAAGCGCCCGACGATGTACGGGATCATTAGTTAATTCGTATAATGTAGTAAACGCTTCCATTAAATGCATATGGACATCAAGAGATTTAAACGCTTTGATATCTTTCCGCGCCGCTTTTAAATTAAATTTACGATCAAAATGCTCAAAATAACCGCCATATTCCTTATCGGCAACTTTATCCTGCAATAAATTAAAAATGCGGATCGCTTCATTGCGACTTCGTTCATCGCCTGTCAAAAGAGCGTGTTCCGCCAATCCGTAAATAAGGAAAGAGTGCCCGTAAATAATTTTGCTGTCGTCTATAACCGTGCCGTCTTCATCCACAATCCAATAATATCCATCGTACTCTTTATCATGGAGATGATTAAACAGAAAATCGATTCCCTGTTGCAACGCTTCATATCCGCCGGGCCACTCAAAACCAAGCCGTAAGGAGTGCGAAATGGTAAAAATGGCTCTGGCCTGAGTAAGAAGCGCCTTTTCTTTTACGTCCGTTCTGTTACCGTTACGATCATAATTTGTTTGAAAACCGCCGTATTTTTTTTCAACGGCGCGCTCCGCCCAAAAGGGAATTAATTTATCATTAAAATAATCTTTACTTTGTTGAAGATATTCTTTCATAATTTAAAAAGCCCCTTCCTCTTATGATGCTATCTTTACGGAATATAGAAAAAATATAATTGTGAAAATATAGTCATTTGTAACAGAAAAATCCAATAAAAATAATGCAATAATTTTTTCTCAAAAATGTGTTTTATAAAAAAGAGTCGATAATTTTTTTTAATATTTACCGCATAAAGCTTTGTTAAAAAAACAGGCTATAAAAATAGTTCCGAATAATACTTTAACAAAAAATCATTTTTGGCGTATTACCCAGTTAACTCATTAAAAATGCAACAGTCGAAAGGATTTTATTGTATCGGAATTTAAAAAAAACAATATGATGAAGAACCTATTCATACGCGTAATTCGGCAATTTCTTATCGTCGCTGCAATACGGTTTGCCGCACTCTAAGGTCGCTCGTGGAATATCCCGACAAAATCAGAATGAAGGAAAGATCTGTCGTTTTCATTAATCAATTTGCAAGACTATGTTCTTTTATTTATCGATAATAGGCATTATTGATTTGTTTTTTATATTAAATTTATAGAAATTAGCTTTAAAATCAACCATAATGTTTCTTGTTTTATTTTAACAAAGCGGAACCATTTATCAGGAGATAATCAATGTATTCAGTAGACAAATCCAATTTCAAACGATTTTTAAAAGAGTTTCACAATCAGATTGAAGAAAGCGCCGCGATAGTAGAGAATGCAGCGCTGTCAATCGACCCTTCCAAAATCAGCAATATGTTATATGTAGGGATGGGCGGTTCAGCCATAGCGGGAGACTTGATCAAAGACATTCTATTCGACACTTTGAAAGTGCCTACCAACGTTGTACGCGGCTATTTATCCCCTGCTTATTGCGGGGAAAACACGCTACTTATTGCATCAAGCTATTCCGGTAATACGGAAGAGACTTTAAGCGCTGTGGAATCGGCGGCTAAGCGAGGCGCGCAAGTTGTTGTTGTAACTTCCGGCGGAAAAATCAAAGAGATGGCTAAAAAAAACGACTGGAATCTTATTATTATTCCAAATGGCTATCAACCGAGACAAGCGTTAGGATATATTTTCTTTACTTTATACCGTATCCTGGGCAACAGCGGTCTGCTTGGTAATTATGAAAAAGATTTAAGTTACCTAATCGATACCGCAAGACATTGGGCAAAAGCCTATGATTACCCCAATTCGGCAACGGCCGTTTTACCGTTTGATATGGCCAATAAAATTCGCGGAAGGATACCCATAATCTATTCATCCGCGCCATTGCTGAGAACCGTCGGCGTTCGCTGGCGCAATCAAATCAATGAAAACGCCAAATCGATGGCTTTTTCAAATGCTTTCCCTGAACTTAATCATAACGAAATTGTCGGCTGGGAATGCGAAACAAATCTCGGTAAAAATTTTATCGTTATTTTATTGGAGAACGAAGACCCGCATCCGAGAATCAAAAAACGTATTGATATCACTAAAAAAATTATCAAAGATAAAGGCGTTGAAGTGATCGATATATATTCCGCCGGCAAAACGCCTTTGGAAAAAGTTTTTTCACTGATTGTTCTCGGCGATTGGGTAAGTTATTATCTTGCCTTGGCCTATAAAAAAGACCCGATAGAGATAGACAATATAAATTATTTAAAACAAGAAATGGCTAAAAATTAAATTTTGTATGAGGAAATTATGTCAAACTATTTATTTTCATCCGAATCCGTAACGGAAGGGCATCCGGATAAAGTCGCCGATCAAATTTCTGACGCGGTACTTGACGCCGTATTAAAAGAAGACCCCTTTGGCCGAGTGGCTTGCGAAACGTTTGTAACCACCGGGCTGGCTCTAATCGGCGGCGAAATTACAACAGAATGCTACGTGGATATCCCCGTATTGGTACGCAGCGTAATAGAGAAAATAGGCTATACCAATGCCGATTACGGCTTCGACTCCAAAACCTGCGCGGTAATGACCACAATAAATCAACAGTCGCCCGATATTGCCATGGGCGTTGACCGCGCCGGCGCGGGAGATCAGGGGATGATGTTCGGCTATGCAACAAACGAAACGCCGGAGCTGATGCCCATGCCCATCTCCTTGGCTCATAAACTAACGCAGAAATTAAGCCAAGTTCGCAAAAGCAACAAAGTACCTTTTTTACGCCCCGACGGCAAATCGCAGGTATCTATCCGCTATATTGATGGTAAACCCGTTGCAGTGGAAAAAGTAGTTATCTCTACTCAACACAGCCCCGATGTTTCCATTGACGAACTTAAGCAGGCCGTTTTTGAAGAAGTTATTAAACCGGTGCTGACAGCTGGTAATTATGATACGGAAAATATCAAAACCTTTATTAACCCTACAGGACGATTTGTTGTAGGCGGTCCGCAGGGAGATGCCGGATTAACTGGACGAAAAATTATTGTCGATACTTACGGCGGAATGTTCAGCCACGGTGGCGGCGCTTTCAGCGGCAAAGATCCTACAAAAGTCGACCGATCAGCCTCCTATTTTGCCCGTTATGTGGCTAAGAATATTGTAGCGGCGGGCTTGGCGGAACGTTGCGGTATTCAGGTGGCTTATGCCATCGGCGTGGCCGAACCGGTTTCCATTATGGCCGATACCTTTGGCAGCGGTAAAATCAGTAATGAGGAACTTGAAAAACTCATTCGTAAAGAATTTGATTTTACGCCGGCGGGAATCATAGACGCTCTACAGCTGCGGCGGCCTATTTATCAACAAACGGCGGCCTACGGGCATTTCGGACGCGAACTAAGCGATTTTACTTGGGAAAAAACGGACAGAGTAAAAAAACTCGCCTAATGATGAATAGTTGTAAAAGAAGGGGCTTTTCGGCCCCTTTTTTTATTTATATCAAAATTTCAAAAAATAACATTATTGTTCATTTCTTCAGGAGATAATGAAATATTTTTCATTAATAAAACATAGCTTTGCAAATTAATTAATGAAGATAATAGCGGACGTCGTGGGGGCGCCATTGTCCGATTTAATAAGCCAATCTGAATGCAGCAAATGGCAAGATTTAGATTCCCGTTTAGTCTATACGGGACAGGGAATGACAAGTGGATGTGATTACGAAAGACAGATTGGGGGGGTATAAACGCCTACGTTTATCATTCCTTCGAAAGAAGTAATCTAAAATTGTGCGCATACAAAAGATATTCTAAAAAAATATTGAAAATGTTTAAAATATGTTTTTTTTGAAATTCCTATACTAAGCCTTAGAGTTTTTTCTTTACCAATACGATAGAGATTAACGGTCTCCATTCGGTATCAAAAGCGCTAACGAATATATTTTGATTTTTTTAAATACTCTTTATCCCGACCGTAAATAAACAAACAGCTTCCCTCTTTTATCAAATTAATTATGCGATAGGCGTTTTCATTAGGCAAAGCCGGACATCCCCAACTACGGCCAAGGCGACCGTAACGCCTGATAAAATCGCGTGAAACATAATCCGCTTTGTGAATAACAATCGTACGTTTTTCGGCCATATCATTTATAGATTTTTCCAGGCCTTTTAAGCGTAAAGAATATCCGTGTTTACCATAATAAGTATTACTCGTTATAAAAAAGCCGAGGCTGCTTTGCAGAGAACCCGCCCGATTGGAAAATTTGCGGGCATATTTTTCTCCGCTGTTGCGTCCATGCGCCACCAGTGATGAATACAGCAGCTTTTTATTATGCAAATCAATGATAAACAGTCGCTTTCGGGTTGATGGTTTGCTGAAATCAATTATTGTCAACAGGGATTTATTGGTATCATATTCGTTTTTTATTTTTTGAAAACCCTTCAAGGAAAGTTCGAACACTTCATAACTTAATTTATCCTGCAAATCAAGTTTTTGGTAAAGATTGAAAAATTCGTGCGGCATTTTGTCAGCAAAGCCCGCTTGATTAAAATTTAATACAAAAGCAATTAATAAAAACCATCTATACAGCATACTACTTTCCCTTATCAAGAATATATTAAACAAATTCCGTTTAAGAGGCATAGACCAAACGAGATTAGGAATAAAATCGCCCATAATTGCCAGCTCGACTCCACAGCGGCGTAAGATAAGTCTTTAATCGAAAATATATCTTACCAGAAACAAATCTAAGCGAATCGAAAGGGTTATAAGCTTTGTGCGTTTAACTGCCCTAATGTTTTTAACAATTTTATTTATTCTTTAAACCATTAAACAGACAAAAAACTTAACTGACCGTTGAGTGCAAATTAATAAGTTATACCCGAAAACCCAATTTTTGTTCCTTTTATTTTCAGGAAAAAAATAAGTACGAAAAAATAATAAGTTTTAGATATTTTCAAAACAATTCATTGACATTTAACGCCCATTATTGTAAAATGAAGCCTTTATGGAAAACGTTTGTTCATATAAAAATACGAAAACTGTTAATTGATGAATAGGAATAATTTATTATGGGGGAAAAAATTAAATTCGGGATTCTCGGCGCAGCGGCCATCGCTCTCGAACATGTGATTCCGGCCATGCAAAAAGGACGTTACACTGAAATTACCGCCATTGCTTCACGTACTTTGAAAAAAGCTCAAAATGCAGCTGATCAACTAAAGATTGACAAAGCATACGGCTCTTATGAAGAGCTGTTGAACGATCCCGATATCGAAGCTGTATACAATCCGCTGCCCAATCATTTGCATGTGCCATTGTCTATTAAAGCTTTGGAATATGGGAAACATGTGTTATGCGAAAAGCCGATTGCTTTAAACGCCAAAGAGGCGCAAAGGCTGGTCGATGCATCCAAAAATTATCCACATCTGAAAATTACCGAGGCGTTTATGTATCGCTTTCATCCGCAATGGCACAAAACCAGGCAAATGGTTGACGACGGCGTAATAGGTAAACTACAAACAATTCAGACCATCTTCTCTTATTATGACGATAATCCGAAAAGCATCGTAAATATTAAAGAATACGGCGGCGGATCATTACCCGATATTGGCTGCTATCCCATCTCGTTATCCCGTTTTTTGTTCAGGGAAGAACCGCAAAAAGTTATCGGCCGTATTGAAAAAGACCTGCAGCTTGACGTGGAAACATCGACCTACGCCATTCTCGTTTTCAACAAAGGAACGTCAACGTTCACCTCTTCCACACGTCTCTATGACCGCCAAAGGGTTAATATTTTTGGTACGGAAGGAGAAATCCAATTGGAAATACCCTTCAATCCTCCGAACGACCGAGCGGCCGTCATTTATTTGAAGAAGGAAGGAAATGTTCAAAAAATAGAAATCGACGCTTGCGACCAATACGGTTTACAGGGCGATGCTTTTGCCAAGGCGATAATTGACGACACGCCCGTTGATTATCCGCTTGAAGACGCCGTGAAACAAATGAAAATAATCGACGCCGTTTACGAAAGCGCTTACAATGAAAAGTGGGTTACAATATAAAAAAATTATAAATATATCAAGGAGTCCTTAATTCGATATGAATCAAATATTAATTGACAATTGGAAAATACAATCTTCGAAGAAGATAACGGAAAGCGGCCGAACGCTTACTAACAAAAACTTCAATGATAAAGACTGGTACAAAGCCAAAGGGCCCGTTACGGTTTTGCAAGCATTGGTTGAAAACGGTATTTATACAGACCCTTATAAGGGCAAACGTCTGGAGAAAATTCCCGCCGAAGAGTTCAGCGTCCCCTGGTGGTACCGCAGCGAATTCGAATTAACAGCGGAAGAATCCCGACAAACGTCAATCCTTTTCATCGAGGGTATAAATTATCAGGCTAACATTTGGCTAAACGGCAATCTTATAGCCGATAATAAATTAATCTACGGCGCCTTTCGGCAATTTAAAATTGATATCGGCGATTTTCTTATAACGGGAAAAAATATTTTTGCTGTGGAGGTAATTCCTCCTAAACCGGGCGATTTCAGCATTGGTTTTGTGGACTGGAATCAAAAAGCGCCTGATCGCAATATGGGCATCTTCCGTAATTTTTCCCTTCATTTCAATGACGGCGTTTCCATCGCAAATCCCTTTGTGGAGACCAAGCTTGATTTGAAAGATTTTAGAGAAGCCCGTCTAAGCGTCAGCGCGGAACTCGAAAACCATCTCTCCGAAACGGTAGAGGGCGTATTAATCGGAAAGATAGAAGCTATTACCTTTGCTAAAAAAATACGTCTCGCTGCGAACGAAAAAAAAGAAATTCACTTTACGGTTGATGAATTTGATCAGCTGATAATCGACAATCCGCGCGTCTGGCAGCCTAATCTCGTCGGCGTTCCTCATCTTTATCCTTTAAAATTACAATTCACTATAAACGACGCCGTTTCCGACGAATGCGAAATCAAGTTCGGAATTCGCGAAGTGGAAGACTATATTACAGAAGAGGGACATCGCGGTTATATCATCAACGGGCGAAAACTACTTATTAAAGGCGCCGGCTGGACAGATGACTTGTTCCTCGGCGATACGCCCGAAAAAATAGAAGCGCAGGTAAAATACGCCAAAGATATGAACCTCAATTGCATTCGTCTCGAAGGCATTTGGGGAAAGGATCAAACGCTTTACGATCTGGCCGATCAATACGGAATGCTGTTAATAGTCGGCTGGAGCTGTCATTGGGAACACGAAATTCATCTCGGAGCGCCTGTGGACCACCGTTTCGGCGGCGTCAGTACGCCGGAAGCTATTGATCTGGTGGCTAAGTCATGGGAAGATCAGGTCGTTTGGCTGCGTCATCATCCCAGTATTTTCGTCTGGACGGTTGCCAGCGATATGGTGCCGCATCCCGATTTGGAGCGTCGCTATGTGAAAACTTTTGAAAAATACGACCGCACGCGTCCTTATTTGAATTCAACGGGAGGAATCGGCAGCGAACAAGGTATTATCACCGATACGGAAGTCATCAGCGATATCAGCGGTTCATCCTGCGTAAAAATGTTGGGGCCTTACGACCATACACCGCCGGTTTACTGGTACACCAATAAACATCTCGGCGGAGCTTACGGTTTTAACACCGAAACCTGCCCGGGCGGAGCGGTACCGCCGCTTGAAAGTATAAAAAAAATGCTGCCGGAAACGCATCTTTGGCCGCCGGACAGCCATTGGGATTATCACTGCGGTTTATATGAATTCGCCACTCTGGAACGCTTTAAAGAGGCCTTGGATAAACGATACGGAGAATCGGCAAATGTTGATGAATTTGCCCGAAAGGCGCAGGCTATGAATTATGAATTAATGAGACCTATGTTCGAAGCTTTTCAATGTCATAAAGGTAAAGCCACAGGGATTATACAATGGATGCTTAATTCGGCTTTGCCTAATATATATTGGCAGCTATATGACTGGTATCTTATGCCTACCGGCGCTTACTACGGAGCAAAAAAAGCTTGCGAACCGCTGCATTTACTATACAATTACGGCGATAACAGCGTCTATTTTATTAATGATCTGGAAACTCCGGTCAAACAGTTCAAGGCTTTGATCCGTATTTATGACATCAATTCCGTTGAGCTTCTGAATAAAACGAGGGATATCAATGCCGATGCGGATTCATCCATCCGTATTTTTGAGATTCCCGCCATCAACAATTTGAGCATGACCTATTTTCTCGATTTACGCTTATTAAATAATAACGGAGAGGAAATCGGCAATAATTTTTACTGGCTTTCCCGAAAAGAGGATGTCTTGGATTATGACGCTGTTCTCGGGGATTTCACATTTCATACACCGAGTAAAGAATTTGCCGATCTTAAGCAATTAAACGATTTGCCGAAAACCGAATTGGAAGTACGGGAAATGCAGACAAAAAATAATACGGAATTGATTTATACACTTGCGTTGCGGAACAAAAGCGATAAAATTTCGTTTTTAACGGAACTGCATCTCATCGATGCAAAAAGCGGCGAAAGCGTGTTACCGGTGATTTGGAGTGATAATTATATCAGCCTTCTTCCAGGGGAAAGTAGAAAAGTAAAGGCACATATAGAACTAAAATATCTTCCAAAAGACAACATACGCTTAAAGATAAACGGATTCAACGGATGATTATTTCATCCTTCTTTTCAAAAACGAAATAATACCGATAGTAAAAATAAATAAAAAACAATGTGAATATTTTTTGATGATAAACAGGAGAATTTAATTATGGGGAAACTGGCAATCAATGGCGGTCAGCCGCTTAGAGACATAAACATTAATCCGTGGCCTAAGTGGCCAGTTTGGGATGATAGCGAAGAGAAAGCCCTGCTTGAAGTATTAAGAAGCGGAGAATGGTCCTATAACGGGAAAAAGGAGCGCGAATTTAATCGCGAATGGGCAAAATTTATCGGCACAAAATATTCCGTACTGGCAGCAAACGGCACAATAACGCTGCAACTTGCCCTTGAATCGCTGGGTATCGGATTTGGCGATGAAGTAATTTTACCCGGACTTACCTGGCAGGCAACGGCAGCGACCATCGTGGACGTAAACGCCACGCCCGTTTTGGTTGATGTTTTTGAAGATACTTGGTGTATCGATCCCGCTAAGATAGAAGAAGCCATTACACCACGTACTAAAGCGATCGTTCCCGTGCACCTTTACGGCAGTTTTGCCGATATGGACGCTGTTATGGAAATTGCCAAAAAGCATAATTTAAGAGTTATAGAAGACTGCGCACACAAACACGGCGGCGAATGGAAGGGACAAAAAGCGGGCAGCATCGGCGATGTAGGAAGTTTTAGTTTTCAACTTTCCAAAATTATGACGGCCGGAGAAGGTGGTGCCTTAACTACCAGCGATCCCGAAGTGGCTGAAAAACTTGACGCTTTGCGCAACTGCGGCAGACGGCCGGAACCGGAAGAAGAAGACGCAAATAAAGGCGCCGGCGTTTACAGCGATGAAGGTAATTTTATTCAATCGGGAAATTATCGGATAACGGATTTTCAGGCGGCTATTCTTGTGGAGGGACTCAAAAGACTGCCGGAACAAAACCGCGTTCGTGATAGAAATGCCGTTTATCTTAACAAAAAATTAGCCGAACTGCCCGGTGTTCAACCTATGAGAAGGGACGAGCGCGAAACGCTTGAAGCCTATTTTAATTTTTCATTTCGTTACTACGCGGAAGAATTTAAGGGTTTAGCAGTCGATAAATTCCGCAAGGCTCTGGAAAAAGAGCTGGGCGTAGAGGTGGAACCAAGTTATGAACCTTTGAATAAATGCGCGCTTTACGTTCCCCTGACCAAACCGTCGCGCCATAAACTCAGCGAGGAATACTGGGAAGCCATTAATCCGGCACGGTTTAATTTACCTATTTGCGAAAAAGTTTATAAGGAACAATCGGTTTGCATGCATCATTCCATTTTGATGGGCGATAAAACGGATATGGATATTATTGTCGAAGCGATAAAAAAAATTTACGATAATGCGGATGAATTAAAATAGTTTTTTGAATAACGGATTAACCTAAATCATTAGAGGAAAGAAATTGATATGAAAAAACTAAATATTGCTTTAATCGGCGCCGGTTTTATTGCCGATTATCATGCACGTGGCTTATTACAACAAAAGAACGTATCCATCGCCGCCGTTGCCGCCATACCACTAAGCGTTGCGCAGGAATTTGCAAAGAAATATGATATTGAAAAGGCAACCGACGACGCCCTAAGCCTGACAAAAGACAAATCAATTGACGGCGTTATCCTTGCTCTGCCCAACAGATACCATGCGCCCTATGCCATCGAATTTCTAAAAAACGGCAAGGATGTTTTTGTAGAGAAACCTCTCGCAATGAATAACGAAGAAGCGGAAAAGGTTAAAGCCGAAGCGGAAAAACAGCATAAATCGGTTATGGTTGGTCATATGTGGCGATTCGATACCGATGTTAATTACATAAAAGGAATCATTGATTCCGAAGCGCTCGGAAAAATCATAAAGACCAAAGGATACGGTATACATACCAATTGGGGACCGGAAGGCTGGTTTACCAAAAAAGAGCTGGCCGGCGGTGGCGCGTTGGCCGATATGGGCGTACACGCCATCGATACGGTACGCTATTTGCTTGGCGATCCCCAGCCGAAGCAGGTATATGCAAAAATCAGTACTCAATTCGGCGATTATGATGTAGACGATACCGGCCTTATTATGATTACTTGGGATAACGGAACTGTTTCGATGATTGAGAGCGGTTGGTGGCATCCCTATGCGGACGGTCCCGAAGCGGCGACTCGGCTTTTCGGAAAAGAAGGGTACGCCAGTATCTTCCCCACAGAGTTGAAGTTAAAGATCAACAACAAAACAGGCGATTTTAAACCCGAGCTGCCTGAACGCGCCGAGCATTGCGATCAAATAATTTACACACGCCAGATGTGTCATTTCGTAGAATGTATGCGCAACCGTAAAACCCCTACTCCGGGTATTAAAGAGGGACAAATCGTTATGCAAATTGTTGACGCCGCCTATCGTTCCGCTCAAGAAAATAGGGCCGTCGACCTATAATGTCTATTATCGTTCAAAGCCTCGCTTTAATATAAAATCGGGGCTTTTTTCATTATGCTCCTCTTGAAATTATATAGGCGCTTAACCCGATATGGCTATTATTAAAACCCATACAGCCTCTTATAAACTCCGTTTAGCGAATCCGTTTCACTCTGAAAAACGAAAAAAATTATCCTAAATCACAATTTTTTCCGTTTTTTTTAATAGATTCGGGAACATTATCGATAGTTTAATAGTTTCTCTAACAACAGTTTGAGAGAGCTGGTATTTTGCAACAATTCCTAACTATCATTGTTGCCTCCATTTTTCCGGCTCTTTCTTTTTTATAAATGAAAAGGGCGCAATATTTACGCCCTTTTTTTTATTCTTCATTAAGCCGGATTATTAGAAAAGATTCTATCTCCTCTTCGGGAGGCACTTCAATTAAGCCGAGAGAACCATCGTTAAAGGCATTGGTTGCCGCGCTGACCGGTTCAATCGCCACGCCCTTTCTTGAAGGCGGAATATAAATTTGCGTGTATTTAAAAAAAGCCGCATCAAAAATCATATCGATATGAAGCTTACCGTCCGAAAGACGCATAAATCCATCATCCGGAGCCGTAAGGGCAATATCATATTCGTCCGCCCCAAAAGTTTTACCAGCGGAGAAATCAAAAATCGTCCCTTTTACGAACGGCCTATTGCCGGTCGGAATTAAATTCTCTGCGACTTCTATATATTTTTCACCTTTATGATAAAACGACCAGTTATCCGCCCTCCCGTCCAAAGCAAAATAGGGATGCCAGCCCATAGCTAATGGTGCTGTTTTTTTACCATTATTGCTAATTTTAAACTTTATAGAGAATCCCTTTTCATCGAGAATATAGGTCAAGAGAAGCAACATATTAAAAGGATAACCTTCGGGGAAATCACTTTCTTTTAATTCCGCTAAAAGCGTCAGTTTGGCTTTATCGGGGTCGCTTATTCTGTCTACTTCTTTTAACGCTCTGTTATAAATCAAGCCGTGGATAGAACCGTCGCCGCGGCGGCTGTTACAAGGCAGTTGATACGTTTTATCCTTATAAACATATTTTCCCTCCGGGATACGATCATTATAGGGGAATAAAATCCGACCCGCATAACCGCCGATTTCCGTTTTTATGGCTTTTGCCGTGTCCCCGTAAAGAACATTACGCACGGCGTCTTTGGGGCTACGCAGCACAATGGCCGCAACGGTACCCCCAAGAGCGGGAACAATATCCACATACGTTTCGCGTTGCGCATTCTGCAAACAAAGCACATCATAACCCTCAACCGTCTTTTTTACTATTTCATACATAAACAGCGCCTCCTATCTTAGTATGGAATAAGTTGGAAAGGAGCCGATAAGAGGTTTTAAATAATCAATGAACGCTTGTGTAACATCCGTTCCACATTCGGCAATATACTCCTCCGGCATGGGTTTGGCTTTTATAGCTACATCGGATAAGGAAGCCGTTTTATAAACAATCTTATACGGATCGTTTGATTCTCTTACCATAGACACCATAACGCCCGTTACGCCTTCGTCGGCAAGCTCAACCGCTTTAAGTCCGCATTGATAGGCTTCCTCCAAATCCACTTCGCTGGCTCGGTCAATGGCGCTCATCGGCAGAGATTCTGTAATCTGGAACTCGCCGCGATAACCGAACTCATTGCTGATTAACTGATGCAGATTAAGAGCCGCGCTGGATCCGCCCATGGCACCGAATTCTACATTGGAGAATTTATCTTTTGCCTGAGAAGCGGAAACGGGCGTGCCGTCTTCCCATGTAATACCTTCGCCGCAAACAATAGACGCCCAGCCGTATTTATCAATAACGGTTTTTACGTCATTTAATACGTTTTCTCTATTCAGCGGTCTTTCCGGCATATAAATCAAATGCGGCGCATCGCCTTCTCTTTTACGCGCCATAGCCGAAGAAGCGGCTAACCAGCCGGCGTCGCGGCCTACCGTTTGTTGAATAACAAACTTATCCACACGCTGCATATCGCTTGCTAATATGCCGCCCTGTTGCGTGGAGAGGGCCACATAGCGGGCGGCGGAAGCAAAACCGGGCGTATGATCGGTACCGAACAAATCGTTATCCACGGTTTTTGGAACCCCGACTCCGATTAAATTATAATTTTTTTCTTTACAATAAGCTTCTACTCTGTGAATCGTATCCATCGTATCGTTTCCACCGATTAAAAAGAAATAGCGGATATCATACTTTTTAAACAATTCCAAAATGACCGGTAGGTCTTCTTCTTGCAATTTATGCCGACAAGAGCCAAGCGCCGATCCGGGCGTATGTCGCAACCCTTCAATTACCTTAGCATCGACAGCGCTTAAATCGATAATTTCATTATTTAAAAACCCTTCTATGGCAAAACGCATACCGTAAATTTTATCGATATTTTTTGACTGCGCTGCTTTTTGAATCACGCCGCACAAGCTTGAATTTATAACCGAAGTAGGGCCGCCAGACTGCCCGATGATTGCGTTTCCATTCATAATAATAACTCCTGTTTTGTTATCCGATTAAATAAACTTATATTTTAAAGCTACGCTAAGCACCTCTTTTATCTGTGTATAAGGGGAAACATTAGCGTCAAGTATCATATAAACTTGTAAATTGACAATAACATATTTGGTAATGGAAGCCTCAAAATGCGTATCCCATGAAACATTGCCGTCTTCTATTTTATCAAATGAAGAGAATATTTGCAACCTCGATCTTATCATAAATCTTTTATTGAAACGCTTTTCCAAATAGCTACTCCATTGCATACCCGAATCAAACTTCATTTTACGGCCTTCGGCATAATTATGAAAATAGCGGGTGGCAATGGTGCGCATAGCTAAACCGAAACGCGTTCTAAACGTTTTCTGCGGATTATAACCAATACCGAGACCGTTTATAATATAAGCGGGATCGAAAAAACTGGATACCATAATCTTTCTTTCTCCGTTATAATCGTAAGAAGGCCCTGTTTGTGTCCTTAAATCCAATGAAAAATATGGATTTAAATATTTTTTATTTTTATAGGTAAGCACCGATTCCCACAAAATCTGGTCGCTTATTTTTCTTATTTCGTCGCTGCCTTGTTTGGAAAATCCGACTACAACGCTGGCGTCATTCGCCCAATTCCATAGCGTCGTATCGAAAATGAAACTTCCGTTACTTCTAAGATACCACACCAGCAAATCCGAACCACCTGATTGCCATTTGTGATAAGCCGTTTGGGTCAGATGTAGCGTGGCAATTAATTCATTATTCCAACCATGCTTAAGCTTGTCAATTTTTTTCTGTTTATTGAATATTTTCGATTGGTTTTTAAATAATTCTGCCTGCGCCATTACGGAAGTACTGTACAAGGTAATAAAAAAGGTTATGAATACTATTCTTTTCATAACATCCTTATAGATTTGCCAAATTTAATTTCAACACAATACGGCAAATTTAAACGGTATATAAAATTAAAAAATGATTTTCGACAAAAAACGACATCTAATCGTCTCCGAATTTCAAAAAATATTGCTATAATTATTAATCATTATCTTTGCCATTCCCGCTTAACAACGTTTTTACACTTTTCCGATGATACAAAATCAAAACGGAAAAATCTTTAAACGATTCCGCAAAAATATTTTTCTCAAAGCTGTAAGAAATCAAAAGACCAATTTGGAGTATTTTTTTGCACTGCCGAAAAGAAAAATAATCATTTAAAATTCTTCCATTGCATTATTTCTATTTATAAAGTTTTATTCTTATAAAAAATCTATGAAGACTGATTATTTATTGTATTTATTTTCTTTTTAGCAAAAATCATCATCCCCGCGCCTGTTAACACAAGAATCAAGCCGGCAACAAGATTTGTTAATTGGCCGATAGTTGTTTCCGTGAAAACGATCGCGATCAAAATTACGGCTCCAAAAAATAAAATAAACAGCCCTAACACGTTGTTAATTTTGGCCGATACTATCTTGGCTTTATCCTCATTATTCATAATTAAACACTCCTTAAAAGATATAATAAACAAATCCGATGAACAACAGAACGCCGACGCTCCATAATTTCAAATTATGGTACCATCTTGGATGCTCGATACCTTCATAAATATATTCACGCGGTAATAAAACAATCAATACGCCAATCAAAAAAAACAAACCGAGAAAAACACCTTTGGCTTCCTCCATGGTTAACCACGCTAACCAATCAAAATTTAACATTTCTATTTCCTCCCTTATCCTTGTTGACGTTCCTGCAGCCGGTATACTAAACCGTACAAATATTTATCTTCGTAAGGCTTTGTAAAGAGACTGACAACTATTGTAATAACAAATCCGGCTAAAAATGACCACCAGGAAACGTATAAGAACGGATCCTCGATTGTAAAAAGGCTCCCCTTAAACAGATATAAGGTAATGGATACGATTATACCGCCGACCAAACCGAACAATCCGCCCCATTGCGTAGTGCACTTCCAGAAAATACCGAGCAACAGTATCGAGAACACCGGCCCCTGAAAAAAGGAAAGAAATGTCTGAATAGCCACATAAATACCCGGAAACCAACTGCTGACGGGAGCCGTAATGATCCCTACAATTAATAATACAACGGTTACGACTTTTCCGACGAGCAGATAATGACTATCCGGCGCATTCTTTTTGATGAAAGGTTCGTAAATATCTTTTGTCCATAATGTAGCGGTTGAATTTAACATGGAATCGATACTGGACATTAAGCCGGCAAAAAAAGCGGAAAAAATCAGACCGATTAAACCTGGGGGCAACGTATTTTTAATCAGTCTCGGCAAAGCATTATCGCCATCGGGTAAATTAGGATACAATACCAAAGCGATCATTCCCGGGAATAAAACCAACAGCGGAATGAACATCTTCAAAAAGGAGGCGAAAATCATACTGGCTTTGGCATGCCATTCGTTTTTGGCCGTAAGACAACGCTGTACGATAGCCTGATTGCCGATCATATACGCATTGGCCATTACAAAGGTCAAACCGAATAAAATGCCCGTCCAAGGAAAAGGCGTTTTGGTATCCACCGGCTGTACCAGCTCGAAATGATGTTTATAAGCGTCGCCCATTCCGTGTATCTTCGCTACCAGTCCTTCCCAGCCGCCAACGGCATGCAATCCGAGGAAGAGCAATGTAAAACCGCCGATAAACATGATAATCATCTGCACGACATCGGTCATAACCACAGCCGTAATACCTCCGAAATAGGTATAAAGACCGACGACGCCCGCTGTTGCTATAATGGAAACCCAAATGGGCCAGCCCATTAATTCGTATAGAAAAACACCGGTCGCCCAAAACATAACGCCAAGATCAAAAGCAAAAAAGATTATCCATGTTAGAGAGGCCAAAGTACGCACATACTTATTATATCGCCGTCCAAGGAATTCGGGAATGGTATACATTTTCCCTTTCCAAAAATAGGGGACAAATACAAAGGCCGCGAGCAGCATGGCCGGAACCGATCCTATCCAGTCAAAATTTCCCACCGATATGCCATAACGGTAAGCCTGTCCGGATACGCCGACAAAATCCATCGCTCCGATATCGGAAACGACGATTGACATGCCGATAGCCCAGAACGGCAATGTACGGCCGCCGAGAAAATAATCTTCGGATGTACTGACAAAATTCTTAAAATAATATCCCAGAATAAGAATCCCGACCATATAAGCCATTACAATAAAATAATCAATTCCATGTAACATATTTCTCTCCTCAAGAATATAGTCGTCAAAATCAATTAGATGAAGTCTCGTTAATTTTTAGATAATCCTTGCGATATGGCAAGTAAAAAATCCCTATTATCCGCTGAAAGATATTTCATATAGCCGCCCATGCGGTTAAATGTTTTTAAATAACGCAGATAATAAGCAGGGTCGGACATCGGCGGTTCTCCGTTTTTTTGCCAGTCCCAGGAACTTTTTGCCAGATCGACAATGAGCATATAGTGGTTATCCATGTGTTTGTTTTCCTGAATGTACAAATTTTGCGACATAGAAAGCGATTTTTCAAAAATCATTGGTGACATAACCGCGGATCCAACAGACATATAGACGCCGTTCTCAAGATTATAGACCGAATTGGCAAAAGTCAAAAAGTCGCGTTCCGCCGCCCGCCCTATGGCCGCACCGTGGTTCATAGGATGAGTATAAATGATATCATGACCGAACATGGGATGACCGGTAAAAGGAATCTTTAGGCGATAAGCGGCCGCCTGCACGCAGTATTTTTTGTATGGAAAAGGAATGGACATCCAGCCGGAGGATAAATTAAATTTTTTAATCTGCTGCAACAGATCAATGGCTGCTGCCGCTTTAGCATAGTCGCCTTTTTCATAATTCTTAACGGCTGCGCTTATCTCTTCATCCGAAGGAATGGTTACCCCTTCATTTTCAATCATACTACCCACCGACTCGCCATAACCTTTACCCTCAAAAGCGCCGACCAAAATAGCAAGATTAATGAATTTTCCCGTCTCTTCCCATGTTCCGAATTCGCCGCGCGTAACGTTGGCGCGCACGTCTTCGCTGCTTTCTCCCTGAAAGGCAAATTCCCAATCATGAATTATTCCCGCGCCGTTGGTTGCGAGATGCGTTACCCAGCCTTCTTCCATTAGTTTAATCAAAATTAATCCGGTACCGTTTTTAATGGAATGAGCGCCGAAGGTTAAAATTACGGAAGCGCCGGCTTCTCTCGCTTTTTTAATTCGCTCTACCGTATCAGCCACAACATTTGTAAAAATTTCGGAATCATCTTTCGGCGCTTGATCCACCGGAATATGATCACGTTCGATAAACACCTTGTTTTTTCGCTCGGAGAGCGGTTTGATATGCAGCTTCATCCTGTCTAATTTGGGATAGGGCATTTACTGTTCTCCCGTGTTAATTATAGTATTGAAATTATTAAAAACACAACGCAATTTTGTTACGAGTATTATTTTTATCAATCAATTTGTAAAACCATGTTCTTAAAAATTGCATACGTTCACCCGTCTTAAAGGCGCATGACATTCAAAAAAATAAGTCTGCCCAATGTTTTATAAATTGGCAATCATGCAGTCAAAAGTCCAGTATTACCGAGATATTTTATCCGTTTGCCGTCTTTTACACAGACGACCAATGCTTTGGGCGTCGACGGCATATAAATCGATTGGATTGATTTATAAATCGGGAATGACCTGTTTTTACAGCTTTTTTCGACCTTTATATTAAAAAAAACAGTCCTTATTCGACAAAATCGTCGATAGCCTGACAAATCGTATGGCCAATCAGGATATGCATTTCCTGAACGCGCGCCGTAACGTCGGCCGGCACCACTACATTTAAATCACATTGTCCGTTAAATTTACCACCGCCTTTACCGCTTAAACCGATGGTTTTGCAACCCATCTTTTTGGCCGTATTGAAAGCATTAATCACATTGGCGCTGTTACCCGTGGATGAAATACCGATTAACAGGTCGCCCTCTTTGGCCAACGCTTCCACCTGACGATCGAAAACGCGGTCATAAGCGTAATCATTGCCCACGGCAGTCAACACCGAAGTATCAGTGGTTAAGGCCAAGCCTGGCAAACCGCGTCGCTCTTTTTTATACCGTCCCGAAAGCTCAGCCGCAAGATGCTGAGCATCCGCCGCACTACCGCCGTTTCCGCAAAACATAATCTTGCCGCCTTTTTGCAATGTTTCAACAGCCAATCTGCAGGCGTCTTCAACAACCGGCTTCATCTCATTAATTACTTTTTCAATCGTTTCTTTATGCGATTGCATTTCAAAATCAACTATTTTTTTTATATTCACCTTATTTCTCCTTTTTCATATGTTTCTTTATTTGACGAATTACCTGACAAGCTGCAAAACCGGCTGAAAATCCGTTGTCGATATTGACAACGCTAATACCGGGCGCACAGGAATTCAACATGGCCAGCAGAGCTGCAATGCCGTTAAAACTGGCGCCGTAGCCAACGCTGGTAGGTACGGCAAACACAGGCGATCCGGCGATACCGCCGACAACCGAAGGCAATGCGCCCTCCATTCCGGCCACCACTATAATTGCCGCGGCATTCTGGATCATGGGAATATGTTTCAGCAAACGATGTAATCCGGCAACGCCGATATCATTACGTTTTTCGTAAGCCACATCCATAGAAAGACAAACGTCGGCAATCTCTTCCACTACTCCAATATCGCTTGTTCCCGCAGAAAGGATAGCAACATACGGTTCGCCGGAAGCGCTGTCTTTAACCGTAGGGGCATTAAACAGCGCGGTGCGTCCGATTTCGTTGAATCTCGCATCGGGAAAATCTTTTTTTAATCGTGAAAATTGTGCATCCGTAACGCGAGTAAATAGAACGGGATAGGTTTCTTTATGCATTTTTTCCGCTATATCAGCCAGTTGCTCTACGGTTTTCGCGCCAGCCAATACGACTTCGGCTAAGCCCTGCCTCAATCTGCGATGATGATCGAGATTAATCGTTTCATTGCCATCCATTTTAAAAGGACCGCTTTTTAACTCGTTAAGCGCCTCGTTAACGGATTTTCTACCTTCGGCCACGTTTTTCAAAAGTCGGCTCAGTTCATTTTCATTCACGATTGCCTCCGCCCATCTTATATCCCGCCAGATCAAGCGTCACCCAGCGATAACCTCTTTTTGTTCCTTCTTCAACAAGTCGTTCGCGCAATTCGATAATTTTACTCATATCCTGCGGCTGCGTCTCTATTCGCAAAAAATCCAACCCCTCTTCCTGACAAAGCCGCACGCGGAATATTTTTATTCCCGATTCGCGGATTATATTCTCCATAAATTCCACATCCCGCAACCGTTTTTCGGTAATGGGAATACCCGTCATAATACGCGAACTCAAACAAGGACTCGACGGTTTATCGGATAAATTTAATCCGTTGGCCCGCAGAGTTTCACGAATTTCATCCTTAGTCAAATCTACCCGTGCCAAGGGTGCTAGGATATCATTTTCCAAAGCGGCTTTATGCCCCGGCCGAAAATCATCTTTATCCGTGGCGTTATACCCGTAAATAATCCATTTATAATGCTCGGTTTCGGCAATGTCGCCGCTTAAGCGAAACAGCTCTTTTTTACAATGGTAACAACGAAAAAGATCGTTGCGCAGATATTCTTCCAATTCAAATTCGTGACTCTCGACAATTTTATGCTCTACGCCAAGCGTTCCGGCCAAGCCTACGGCATCATCGAGATCAACTTTCGGCAGACTTGGACTATGGGCCGTCAATGCCAACAGTTTTCCACCCTCCCGTTCCTGTGTTTCTTTAGCCGCCCATAGCAAAAATGCGCTGTCCACGCCGCCGGAAAAGGCGATTATGATACCGTCGCTCAAATATTTTTTTAGCAAGTCGTAAAGATTGTCCAATTTTTTACGGAGAAGCGTTTTTTCTTCCGCTATATTTTTTGATAAGACGCTTATGTTCCCCCCCCCCATTTAATATTATTTTATCCGTCGTTAAGTTCTGCCTCGAGGATCTTTTGCACCTCAATTAAGGGCAGTTTTTGCTCATCCGCAATTTTTTTACACGCTTCAAACTCAGGATAACAATAGGTTTTTCCATCGTTTTTAATGATCTCTTTAACGGCAACTTCACCGAATTGTGTGTTAATTTGCAACAATTTTCGCCGTAATTTATAGCGCTCCAATTTATGACGCCTAAGGCCTATGGTTGTTGTTTCGCTAAAAATGATCCCGCTGATCTCATTTTCCTGATCGATATTAACCAAAGCCGTAAAGAGATGCCCGGGACGTCCTTTCTTCATCACAAGCGGCGTAACATAAGCCTCAAGCGCGCCGGCCGCTAACACCTTTTCTATCAAATACGGAAAAATCTGAGGATTCATATCGTCGATATTACACTCCAACACAATTACACTGTCCGTTCTCAGGAGCGATTCCGTTTCGCCGATAACAAGACGCAGAACATTGGGAATCCCCGGATGATTGGCTGTGCCCGCTCCGTAACCGATATGCTTAATACGATAAGGAGGACATTGTCCTTCTTCTCGCAAAACCGCAAGTATGGCGGCGCCAGTGGGCGTTACCAATTCTTTTTTCACCGGACCGAAACGGATATCCATATTTTCCAACAGATAAGCCGTCGCCGGAGCGGGCACGGGATATAAACCGTGAGCCATTTTAACTTGGCCACCGCCTATCGATATCGTTCCGCTGTAAACTTTCTCGATACCCATTCCCGTAAAAGCGAGCGCCGCGCCGCTAATATCGATTATGGCGTCAAGCGCGCCTACTTCGTGAAAATGTATCTCCTCTTTGCTTACGTTATGAACTTTAGCTTCCGCTTCGGCCAAACGCGTGAATATTTTTTTTGCCAGCTCTTTAGCCTTGTTCGGCAAATCGCTGTTATCAAGGATCGCCTCAATATCTTTTAAATGACGATGCTCGCTTTCAGTCGGTATAATAACATCGACCTTTGCTGCGCTCAAGCCTTCTTTTAAAACCTTTTTTATCTCTATACGCACTTGCGGAAGATGCAATTTATCCGGCAGCGACAATAAAACATCTTTATCTAATCCCGCGTCAATAAACGCACCGAGGGTCATATCCCCGCTGATTCCACTGTAACAATCAAAATAAGCTATTCGCATCTAACGCCTTGTTTTATAATTTGTTTTAGAGCCGATCAAAATCATACGATCAATGTCATTATTAATATCCGACGCAAAAATAAAGAATTTGCAAAATATCCGCAAAAAAACCTTTTCACCGTACGCAAGGGATATAACGATTAAACTTTTTTCTGTTTAAAAATCATTATTCCTATTCAAAAACTATTTCTACCGTTTTGATTTTTTTATGTTCAAAAGTAAGATCGATTATATTTTTATTTGTAATCTCTAACTTTTCCCGACGCTCTTCGTTCATATTGGTCAGCCAAACTTCGCGAACGGCATTATAAAATTTCAATTCCGTTTCCACCTTTTCCGGAGTCGGATTAAAGAGCCGTAAAATGAGCGAATCGCGTTCCTCCGATTTTTTCATAGCGCTCAAGGCAATTTTATCGGAGGTTATTTCAACAAAACTCAACTCTTTGGGCAGAACGCCTCCGCCTTTGCCGGCCTGTGCGCTTTCCAATTTCAATAAAAATTTATCGGCTTCACGATAAAGACCGCCTTCAATCCAACCGCCTTTATGCGGCATGATAGCATATCGCCATTCGTTAATTCCCAACGACTGGGCTAATTTCATTTCAGGGAACACATCCCATTGGTCGATTACCGGAGATTGGGTAGCCGTAAAACCGCGAAACAGAGTAACAGCCAGAGTTCTTTCATCATTATCAAGGGCTTCATACTCGCGGATGCCGTCATTGATAATACCCAGCCCCACTTTGCCGTCGCTCATATCCACAAAACGGTGCATGGGATATTGCGGATTGGGACGACCATAGTAAATATTATCGGGAGTGCGGATGATGGGACGCTCAATCACATCAAAAGCCGCTTCGGCGGCGGAAACCGCCACATTAATATTTGTGGGAAACATGACCCGCAAACGATGATGCTCTGCCGGATTATCCACCTTGGTATGCACCTCTAACCAACGCTGCCCTTTTCGCAGAGTCAAAAGCGATTCTATAACCATATTTGTCGTTTCGCCGCTGCGCCGATAACTTCCGTCTTCGCCTTCCAGACCAACAGGAATCATAAGCGCATAAGTGATTTTATAGCGCGTTAACAAATCGCTTTTTTCAACCAGTTCAATCTCAGCTATTTTACGCTGTGTAGTAATAATCTCATTTTGTTCGGGAACCATGTGAATCCAGGGATTGCCGCTTTCGCCACTGTCCTCGAAATAATGCTGATTCTCAAAAGTATGACCGCTTACTTTGTCGTGAATATTTAAACTGCCGTCGTCATTGAGTTCCACTTTCAGGTATTCGTTTTCCATTCCTTTACGCTGATAGGCTTCTTTGTCCATAAAAGGCGCTTTATTAAGATCTTCATTTTCTCTTGTCACAAAATAGGTTTTATAACCGTAAGCCGGAACATCGTCGACAGGGATATGCAGATGAACGCGCTGCGAACGAAGCTGCAAAGAGATATCTTCCAAATTCCTTACCAGCGTTCCGAACGGTTCTCTTTTTAATTCCACAAAAGGCAATGCTTCTCCGCTGTCATTTTTAATGGCAAATCCTTTATAACCCGATTTATCCGGCAGGTCAACCGTCATGGTCACTACCTCGCTGCGCCTGAAAGGACTGGGATTAAAAACGGTAACGACCGATTCGTTAATATCCACATCGCGGTTGTCTATCTGCTTTTGTATGGCTGCCAGCCCGCGTCGCCCTACGCCTTGCGAAATAATATCGGCTTGGTCGAAACGATACATCATATCCTTTTCCATTTGATCCACGCCGCCTCCGCAAATATCATCATGGGGATGGTTTTGCAAGAGATATTTCCAGGCCAAATCAATGGAAGATTTCATATATTCCCCGCCAACCGTCCAGCCGAGGGCGGAAAACGGTTCGGCATAACGCTGAATCAGCATTTCCGACATTGCATTGCGTCTTTTAATTTTTGTACGACTGGAAATTACATCGCCCATCAGATTGGTCCATTTTCCCGTGGCGCCAGGGCTGCGGCTTTCGCCGGTGAGTACTTCCACACCATCGCCAAGTTCTTTACGCATATCCAGCATAAAGTTTTCCAGTGTATCCTGAAAAATCTCGTGTCCCATCTCTTCCACAATAGGCTTGCTCAATTCAATTAATTCGCGTTCGCGCGGATCGGGCGAAGAACAGTCGAACCCCTGCATACAGGCTATATGGCTGGTTGAAAAATGTTTACTTTCATCTTCGATCAATTTTTTAAGTTGTTTGGGCAGAACGCTTTCGTCTAATTTTTCATTAGCCGGGTCGAGCGGATAATAATGTCCGTTAGGATAGTTTTCATTATTTAAACGGAAAGGCAGAGCCCCGCGATCCCAATCGTACCACCATTCGTCGCGTCCCATGCCGTAACGCGCCATGCGATAGACATAAAAATAGTAACTGAAACGGGAAAGTGCGCCGAAACGACAACCGACAAGACGAGATCCGTCCGGCCCTTCGAGAATATATTCCGATTTTTTTGTATTGATACCGCGATAAAAAATTATCGTATCAATATCAAAACCCTGATATATTTGCGGCATTTGCGAAGTCTGACCGTATGAAAAGGGCGTGTAACCGAGTTTGCTTACTTTGCCCCATCCGGCCGCATAACGATGACCCACTACAAGATTGCGCACCAGAGATTCGCCGTTAACGATATATTCTTCGGGCAGCGTATACCACGGCCCCACAATCAAGCGTCCGGCCTTAACAAATTTTTTAACCTGCGCCTCCCGTTCGGGACGCATATCAAGATAATCTTCTACGGCAATAGTCTGCGAATCCATTAAAAAGGAATTAAACTTAGGATCATTTTCCAGCAAATCAAGCAGATTATCCATAAATTCCAATAACAATAAACGCGTCTCCTGAAACGGATAAACCCAGTCTCTGTCCCAGTGTGTGTTCGAAATTACATGCAGCTTCTTCTTCATTTATTTTTCCTCATACATTAAATTGTTGATACCATTCTTTTTTATCAAAAGTCCAAAAACCACTATCAATACTTTTTTGCAAACACCTCGTCAAAATAGCCCCCTTTTGCGTTGTTAAGAATTCATCCATCCTACATCTTACTTTAATCTACCTCGTCAAATCCCGAAATGAAATTACAATTTCACCGCCAGCGTTATTATTTTTTTCGCTTCTACTTCAAGCGATACGAACGAGTCCTTTGCGTCAATATCCCCGTCATTAAGCGTTTCCTCATTCAAATTTAATAACTGCGCTTGTTTCACGTTCTTAAAAAAAGAGATGTTTGCTTTTAAAACGCGCTTTGTCGGATTATAAAAACGCAAAACCAGTTTATCGTCATTTTCCGCTCGTTTTATTGCCGAAAGCATTAATGAACCGTTATCAATTTCCAAAAAGCTATGCGATTTGGGTAAGCGTCCTTTATGAGCGCCGGCCTGCACCGCTTCCGGAGCAAGACTGAATCTTTCGGCCTGCATACTAACGCCTCCTTCGTCCCACCCGCCTTTATGGGGATAAATAAAGTAGACGAATTCATGATCGCCGGGCGATTGCGAACCTTTCATTTCCGGATGACGTTCCCACCGCCAAGCGACGGTTGTTAAAGCCACCTCAAACGAGCGTAGCAGGGTTAGAGCAATCGTACGGGTCTTATCATCGGTTACTTCATATTCACGCAAGCCGTCGTTTATTATGGCCAGACCAAATTGACCGTCATTAACATCCACAAATTTTTGATGCGGATGGGTCGGATTCCATGTATTGCGCCACGGATTATTCTCATTGCGGTCTATGATACGTTCAACAACGTCAAATGGTTCCTCGGCAAAGGAGTGCGTTGCTTTTTTCAAATTGCTCGGAAACATCACCCTCAAACGATGATCCTCGGCGGTATTGTTGAATGCAGTCTTGATATGGACGCCTTTGGAAGTCGATGTAAGCGTGATTTCCGACCGTATTTTCAATTCCCTTGTCTCTTGCGAACGCGTTGCGTCGTCTCCGTCGGCATCTAAGCGACGGATATACCCCCCCTTGCCTTCTTGCAGATGCGCCGGGATTTGCATAGTATGGGTAACGGCATAGCGGCTGAGATAGGGGCCTTTTTCCAAAAGTTCAATTTGCGGCGTAGAATTCAATGTCGTAATAACGCGATCAAGCGCAGGCGGCACATGACGCCAAGCATGCCCCGCTTCGCCGTTATCGGCAAAATAGTGTAACCCTTCGAAAGTTTTTCCATTCTCTTTATCGGTAATATTCAACGTTCCATTTGCGTTAATTTCTACTTTAAGATACGCATTCTCCATAACGTTTGGCTCGCTGATCAAGCTGCCGTAACACCAGCTAAAATCCTCCTCCGGTTTAAAAACCAACGTTGTATAGCCAAGAGCGGGAATATCTTCGAGCGGAATATGTACATGAACCTGCATAGAAGGCATTTCCATAGTAGCGTCGCCGAGATGACGAACAATAGCCGGTTGCTCCAAACGGGCTTTTTCCTGAAAGGCTATTGTTCTCCCGCTAAGGGCCTCGCGAATGCTGTAATTTTTAAATCCGGCAGAGAGGGGTAAATCCACCACAGCGCTGATCACCTCGCTGCGTTTAAACGGCGACGGATTATAAACGGTTAATACAACTTCATCGTCGGCCAAATCGGAAGTATCGATTTGCACCTGTATATTTTGCAAAGCGCGACGCTCAATGCCGGCGGACAGGGTGAGACATTGATCCAAACGATAATGCATATCGTTTTCAATCTGGTCCACGCCGGTTCCGGCGATGCTGTCGTGCGGATGACACTTTAATAAATATTTCCAGGCTAAATCAAGAAATGATTTGGGATATTCGGCGCCCAATAGATGTGATATTGCGGAAAAAGGTTCAGCTTTACGCTGCAGTTCCAATTCAGCCTGAGCATTTTTCCTTTTCAGGCGTACACGGGCCGAAGTAACATCGCCGTATAAATGCACACGCGTACCCAATTGACGCGGCGTGCGCCGTTCTCCTTTTAATACGGTCAGTTTATCCCAATCCAAAGATCTTTTTAGGGCATCCATATATTCAGGCAGACTACTGTGAAAAATCTCGTCTTTTTCAAGGACTTTAGCCGCTTCATGCATAACCATCATTTCGTGTTTAGCCGGCTGTGTACTGTCCATGCCCTGCATGCAGGCAATATTTTCAGTGGTAGCATGTTTTAGCTCTTCTGTTTTCATATCCGTCATTAACTGTTTCAAGTTTTCTTTATTTAGACCTTTTACGGGGTCAACAAGGATATGATGAGTGCGGAATCGGTCCGAACTGGCAAAGTGAAAGGGCATGCCGCCTTCTTTCCAATAATACGTGCGCTCCAATGACGCTTTTCCGTAAACAGCGGGACGGTAGACGGCGAAATAAAAATTATAACGGGCATTGGAACCCATGCGCGAACCGAGAATACGCGAACCGTCGGCGCCTTCAAGAATAAACTCCGCCGGCGTTTCCGATGCATTGACGCCGTGATAAAAAAGAATGGTGTCGATTCCGAACCCGAGATAAATCTGCGCCATCTGCGAAGCCTGACCATAGGAGAAAGGACTGTAACCGACTTTCATTACGCCGCCATACTGCTCTCCGAGTTTATGTCCATACAGTAAATTACGAACCAGTGATTCACCGTTCACGAGATGCTCTTCCGGTAAAGTATACCAAGGTCCGATAAATAGTCGTTTTTCTTTTACTCGCCCGATTAGCTCATCGCTTCTTTCCGGCCTTACTTGCAAATAATCTTCTATTGGTATGGTCTGAGAATCCAATAGATACGTTTTATACTCGGGATATTTTTTAAAAATATCCAGTAGCTTATCCATGAATTCCGTCAGGAACATCCGCGTTTCCTGGAAATCGTACAGCCACTCGCGATCCCAGTGTGTATTTGGAATAAAATGGAATTTATATTTTTTCATTAATTTGTTTCCTTAACTTCATTTCCAAAATATAACATTTTATGATTAATTACACGGTCTACGTCTTTGCAAAATAGTCTATAGCTTTGCCTCGTACTATCTATTTTGCAGCAGATTCGCCTGCTCTCTTCTGTATCCGTTCCTTACCTTATGCGGGCATAACTTGCAAAAATGATTCGATGCGCAATGAGGAATGAATTTACAAAGAAACTGTACACAAGGCAATCGTTTGTCTAAAGATATTTTCATTTATTTTGATTATTTTTGCAAACAGGTAAAAAACTGCCTTATCCTATAACCTAATTTATGATCTTATTTTTATCAATAGTATCATTATCTTATGGAAGGGCGAAAGGATAAAACAATCGTCTGACAAAAACGGTAATATATGAAAAGCGAGAGAAGGTCAAAATACTTTGGGTTGTGCTGACGATAATTACCCCCTCTATAATCCAATTTATAACAAAGGGAACCTTTATACAGACATCTAAATCTATCCTATTTCAACATTTAGATTCTTCGATTTATCGGAGAATAACAATAGCGGGCGCTATCCTTTGTCAGTCCCAAAATCTTCCCACTTGTCATTCCGCATACTTTAAGCGTAGGTCTTAATCCATGCGTTTCAGCATATAGATTCATGTTTTCACATAAATGATAAACTCTTTACAAAATGAACCGCCTATTTAATCATACGTTTTTATTTTCACCCGCTGCCGTTTTACCCCGCTTCTTTTTCTTTTGCTCTCTGACCTCTTCTTTTTTGAAGCCGCCGTCGGCAGAGTAGCTTTACGTTTCCTGCGTTCTTTAAAAGCGAAGCGCATCAGCTCTGTGAGCCGTTGTAATGCCGCTTCTTTATTACGGAACCGGCTCCGATATTCTTGCGCTTTAATCAGAATAACACCTTCGCCGCTTATACGATTATCGCCTAAAGCGAAAAGTTTTCTTTTATAAAAATCGGGCAACGATGTTTTTTTATATCAAAACGAAGCTGTACCGCCGTCGCCGATTTATTAACGTGCTGACCTCCCGGACCTTGTGCGCGAATTACGCTAAACTCCATTTCGTCGAGCGCTATTTCCACACCTTTGATTATTGTTAACTTCATAACGGCCGCCTAATGCGCGGATAATTATAATCCTTCTCGCTGATATTCCGCGCGACGTAAAAATTTAACGGCGCGATCGGTAAAATCGGTAAAAACGCCGTCAATACCGATTTTATAATAAAAAAGATCCAGCATATCTTCAAAGCTTAAAGCGTAAGGCGGTATTTCTCCATGATCCAAACGAAAAGTATACGGATGCACCGCAAGCCCGACTTTATGCGCTTCTTTCACCAAATCACTGATGCGCATACTATCTCTTGTGGAACCTTTCAATACAATCATCGATTTCGAAGGGCCGATACCGTCCGCATATTCGGCGATTCCTCTTAATGTTTTGGAAAGCGACGTAGCGGAATATTCGCTGTAATCCGTTTTTTTATTATATTCACTTTTGGGTAAAAGTTGTATCAGCTTTACTTCCATATCAAATTCGGGAAATAACTCATCGTGAATGCGGCGTAATTCCACAGGATTAAAACATTGCAGATAAACTTTATCGTTTTTACTGCTGTACCCGTATTTTTTTAATACGGTTAGAGTTGCTCTGCTAATATCCTTGCCTTCGGAGCGATGAAAAGCAGGCGATTTTATTTCGGGATAGATACCCACATTATTGCCCGTACTTTTATTAAGCCCCTGTATCAACTCAAGTTCTTCTTCTAAGGTACTGACTCGAAAAACGGACTTCCAGATAGGAAAACGCTGCGGAAAATTTTGCACTTCCTTACCGTTTTTCTCTTTAAAACCTTCCGTCATTTTCAACGATTTTATCTCTTTCAACGTAAAATCAATCACATAATAACGCCCGTCTTTACGCTTTCTTTTGGGAAAAACCTGCGCCACATTGGTAACACGGTCCAAATAGTGATCATGCAAAACAACCAAGCGGTTATCTTTGGTCATCACCACATCCTGCTCCAGATAATCGGCTCCCATAGCATAGGCCATTGCTTTCGCCTCCAAACTATGCTCCGGCAAATAACCGCTGGCGCCGCGGTGGGCAATTACAATTTTTTTATCGTCGGCCATGACCGTTCCTCCCATATAAATAAGCATAAGTAAAATCAAAAAACGCCATCTAATTTTGTCCCGCATAACAACCTCCCATAATTATTCTTATGAAAAATTCAAAAACAATAAAATAAATCAGCCCTATTTTCTTTAAGATCTTCTCTGGAGAAACCTATCAAATTTAATAAAAAGTTATATATAATTCCACGCGCTTTTATTTATAGAATCTGTTAAAAAATACTCTCTCTACCTTTTCTCTATTTATTAGTATCGTAATTTCAAAAACCAAACTCTTTGGAATATTTTCAACATTATTTTTAGAATATTTTTTTGTATATGCAAAATTTTCTTTTTCCCGATTAAATCGAAGGATGAAAAGGTGGACTTTTTCTTTATCGTTCCAACATTCTTATCCTCTTTTTCTTTACTCCGATTAACCGGAGAATCCAAATCTTGCTATTGTCTACATTCAGATTTCTTCTTTCGAAGGAATGAAACATTGATGTCTCTCGCTGTACTTTTTCATCAATTATTTAGCGAAGTTATGTTTTTTATGATGCATTTATTTTAAAAAAACCGCTATCGCTTATATTTCCATTCGAAGCCGTTTTTTAAATAATTCCGGCGCGACGAATCAGAAACGATATATTGAAAAAGACGACGCATCAGATTCTTATGCCCGGAATTAACGCCCAATCCGAAATTTTGCGTGGCATTTGCTCCTTCCACGGGAATAATAGTGAATTTATCTTTAACCTGCGACGTATTGGCCATATAAACAATTGCCGCATCAAGTGAGCCGGTGCGCATTTGATTGACAAGCAAATCAGCCGTGGGCGTTTGACTGCGTACGTTTTTCATTATGGCCTCGTATAAGTTACGCTGTTTTAACAAACGAGCGGTTAGAGTTCCCAAAGCGCTTTGCTGCGGATTACAAACACCGATTTTCATTCCGGATTGTGTTAAATCCTGCAAAGAATGGATATGATGTGAATTGCCCTTATCGGTTATTATTACAATTTGTGTCTTTGATACATTTTGAATTTCGCTAAAGCGGTTGTTAACCTGCGCCATAAAGGATGTATCGCAAGTGAGATAGGCATCGGGTCTTTGTCCGGCTTTTATCTGTGATACCAATATTCCGCAGCCATTATAGACCGTTGTTACGCGCACTCCCTCTCTTTTTTCAAAAGCGCGAATCGCTTTATCAACCGCTACCCGATTAACGCCACCGCTGTAAAATACAATTTCCGGATTTTCCTCCCAAATATCGCCGTCTATGGGCTTATAATTAAATTTTTCAAATAGTTTTAACCCTTTATCTTTCGCCGTCAGGTAACGAACAAAGCGCAAGGCCGCCGTGGGATTTTGAGAAGATTTTAAAACGGCTATCGTAACCTGTTTGGTATATTTTTTAAACTCGGGAATTGCAATATTTTGCAAATCATCGTATTGCTTACCCGTGGCGTCCCAAACAATACCGGCGTCGACCGAACCGATTTTAACATCATTGGCGACATCATTAACCGTCGGTTTTAATACTTTAACGTGCGCTCTCAATTGCTCCCACAGCCCTTCTTTCTCAAAAATCTTTTTGGTTAAACGACCGATACTGGCCGCAGAGGGATTGGCAATGGCTGTTGCCACGTCCTTACGCAGCAAATCTTTTATGGAATTGATGTTCTTGGCATTGCCTTCTTTAACAACCACGACCGGCGTTAAATAAGCAACCGGAATCACTTCATCGACAAGGTTAAACTCTTTCGCCTTGGCAATATAACTTTGATCCGCGGCAAGATATAGATCGCCTCTTTTGGCCACTCTTATATTGGAAAGCAGCGTTCCCGATCCTCCGTATTGCAATTGAATATCCACATGATACTTTTGAGAATATTCATCGGCTATTACAGATACCGGCGGTTTCATTCCGGCGGCGCAATAAAAGAAAAGCTTAGTTTCACCCTTTTTGCCATCGTCATTACAAGCCGAAAAAATTGATAAAATAAGTGCCGAAAAAATAGCTCCGGCAAATTTCCCGTATTTATACATCTCCACATTCCTTTTTAAAATTTTTATTCTTTTTAATTAAAATTTAATGCGCGGCGCCCAAATTTTTTCAACCAGGATTCAATTCCACCCTCAAGATTACGGATATTATTATAACCGGCCGATTTTAATAAATAAGCCGCCGCTTCGCTGCGTTCGCCCATGTTACAATAGGCCACGATAGATGCATTTTTATCCATTTCGTCTTTTCGTAAGCTAATTTCTTCAAAAGGAATATGCAATGAATTTTCAAAATATCCAAGTTTTCTGTCAGCAGAGGTTCGAACATCCA